>JANPDB010000051.1:0-3132 GCA_031431255.1 Acidimicrobiia bacterium
CATGACGCTGCTCGATCTTGCTGCGGTTCGTGACGCAGCCGCTCGGATTCACGGTCACGTCCGACGCACGCCGGTCATCCGGGTGCGGGTGCCGACGCCTGACGGCGAGCGTTCGGTGGTGATGAAATTGGAGTCCCTGCAGGTTGCCGGATCGTTCAAGCCGCGCGGGGCAGTCAATTCGCTCCTCCTGTCCGGCGCTCCGCAGGTCGTCGCATGTTCCGGCGGCAATCACGGTCTTGCTGTGGCATGGGCGGCGGCACGTCTCGGGCGGCGCGCCACGATCGTGGTGCCCACCTCGGCGGCGGCTACGAAGGTCGAGGCGATGCGACGAACCGGGGCCGAGGTGATCCTCCACGGTGACGTGCCGGCGGAAGCGTTCGCGGTCGCGTTTGCCTTGGTCGAGGAACGGGGCTGGCCGATGGTGCACCCCTACGACCAGGAACCGACGATCGCCGGCCAGGGGACGCTCGGGCTCGAGCTGCTCGCCGACGCACCTGAGGTCACTCACTGGCTGACCGCCATCGGCGGCGGGGGTTTCGCCGCCGGTGTCGTGCTGGCGCTCGACGGCCGCAGCACCCTCGTCCCGGTCGAACCCGAGGGCTGTCCGTCACTGTTCGAAGCGCAGCGTGCGGGTGGCCCGGTGCCGACGAAGGCCGAGGGGATCTCCCGGACGAGCCTCGGTGCGCCGTCACTCGGTGACCTGGCGTGGAGCGTGCTGGCGACTCGCGTTGACGGGTGCACGATCGTCACCGACGACGCCATCGCCGACGCGCAGCGTTGGCTGTGGCGCGACCTCCGACTCGTCACCGAGCCGGGCGGGGCCACGTCGCTCGCGGCGCTGACGAGCGGGGCTTGGTCGCCCCCGGCGGGCTCGACTGTCGGTGTCATCGTCTGCGGCGGAAACGCCGATTCCCTCCCGGAGTGAAGGTCATGGACTCAGTGCTCGGACCACCGGTGCAGATCGCCTATGCCGTGACCGACCTCGACTCCGCAGCCTTGCAGTGGGCGGGTCGATTCGGGGCCGGACCGTTCTTCGTGAGCGAGCACATTGCCGTCGACGACGTTCGGTACCGGGGTGCTCCCGGTTCGTTCGACCATTCGTCGGCCTACGGACAGTGGGGAGAGGTGATGGTCGAACTGGTGAAGGACCACACCGTCGGACCGTCCCCGGTTGCCGATGTCGTCGGTCCCGGTGGCTCGGGACTCCATCACCTCGCCTACTTCGTCGACGATTTCGCGACCGCGCAGTCGGCGCTGGTCCGACTGGGATGGCCGGAAGCGCTGTGGGCCAGGACACCGTCCGGTGTTGCCTTCGCCTTCCACGACGCTGTTGGCACCCTCGGCCACATGATCGAGATCTACGAAGGAACACCGGCGCTACGCAACTTCTATGCCATGGTTCGCGAGGCTGCCGTCGGCTGGGACGGCTCGGAGCCCGTCCGGCGCCGAGGTTGACCGAACCAGAATTGATCAGCTGGTTAGTTCTTCGGTAGGTTCGCGTCATGGAACGTGCCCGGCGTCGACACGAAGGGCGCGTCGTGCTCGTAACCGGCGCGGGTTCCGGTATCGGGCGCGCCACCGTCGAGCGAGTGGTGGCCGAAGGCGGTAGTGCCGTTGGTGTGGACCGCTCGGCCGCTTCGTTCGACTGGGTTTCCGGTCATCCGGATTCGGCGCGGATCTCCGTGCTCGCCGGCGACGTCACCGACGCTTCTGCGAACGAGCACGCGGCGAGTCTGGCAGTTGAGCAGTTCGGTCGACTCGACGCGCTCGTGCTCAATGCCGGTATCCCGATGTCGGGCGATCTTCTCTCGATGCCGTTGGACCAACTCGACCGTGTCCTCGCGGTGAACGTCAAGGCCGTGGTGCTCGGGATCCGCGCCGGGGTTCCCCATTTCACGACCGGTGGATCGATCGTCGTCACCGCGTCCACTTCCGGTCTGGCTGGCGATCCCAACATGTGGCCGTACAACACGTCGAAGGCGGCGGTCATCAACCTCGTCCGCGGCGCTGCGCTCGACCTCGGACCGCGAGGCATCCGCATCAACGCGGTGTGCCCGGGACCGACGGAGACGGGCATGACCACGCGGATCAAATCGTCCCCGGAGATGTACGAAGGTCTGCGACGGCGCATCGCCCTGCAACGGTGGGGTCGCGCCGACGAGATCGCCTCCGTCATCAGTTTCCTGGCCTCCGACGAAGCCAGCTTCGTGACCGGGGCGGCCGTGCCGGTCGACGGCGGCATCAGCGCCAGCACCGGCCAGTTCCTGCCGAACGAACAACTCACCTGAATCCCAATTACCGATCGCCGAAGGAGCCCACCATGGCCGCACATCCCGAGAACTACGAGGACGTCACCGTCTACGGCTTGGACGACGCCGACGAGCAAGAACTTCTGCTCGCTCAGAACGAGTGCACGTTCATCTGGACGAACAAGGAGGGGTGGCCGGTTGGCGTCATCATGTCCTACGTCTTCCGCGATGGGAAGTTCTGGCTGACGGCTTCGAACCAGCGGGCGCGCATCGCGGCGGTGCGCCGCGACCCGCGGGTTTCCATCGCGGTCACCTCCACGGGTTCGTCCGTCCGGCGAAACAAGACCGTCACCTACAAAGGCACCTGCAAGGTGCATGGTCCGAGCGACGAGAGCACCCCGCTCAAGGAGTGGTACTACAACGAGCTCGCTGCGGCGATCCGCCCGGATGACGAGACCGCGAAGAACTACTTCGCCAAGTTCCTCGACTCACCGCGTCGGGTGATCCTCGAAATCGAACCAACCCAGCGGATCGGCTACGACGGTACAAAGATGGGCAAGGCGACCGCCGCATGGATCGCCGAGCAAGCAGCAGGAGGTACCAGCTGATGTGCACCAGACGGAACCAGCCGACGCTATCGGTCTCGGCACGGAGGGCGGGATGACTCGGGCACAACTGGTCGCCATGGCGGAGCGCAACCGTGAACTCTCCCGCAAGGGAGAGGATCAACTCGTCGCCGGGGTCGTCAGCGTCCCCGCGAAGAACTACTTCGACGAAGACCGGTGGGCCGCGGAGATGGCTCGTGTGTTCCGGCGTGTTCCACTCACCCTTGCGTTCACCGCCGAGATGCCCAATCCGGGTGATTACAAGGCGATGGACGTCG
>JANPDB010000052.1:0-2025 GCA_031431255.1 Acidimicrobiia bacterium
GCGGTTTCGGCGCCGGGATGACCTGGGCAAGTGCCATCATCCGCTGGGGCGGCGTGCACCGCGAAGGCGAACACGGGCCTCGACGCGCTGCGGTCGCGCCGACGTGACGGCACGAGTCGTCCTCGTCACCGGCGGCAACCGGGGAATCGGCCTGGCCATCGCCCGGAGGTTCCAAGCGCTCGGTGACACGGTCATCGTCACCTGTCGGGGCGACGCGCCCGAGGGGCTGGCCTCCGTCCGCTGCGACGTCACCGACGCCGCGCAGGTCGATGCCGCGTTCAAGGAGATCGAGGCGAACTTCGGCCCGGTCGACGTCCTCGTCGCCAACGCCGGGATCACCAAGGACGGACTGCTGATCCGCATGAGCGAGGAGCAGTTCACGAGCGTGATCGACGCCAACCTCACCGGGGCGTGGCGCGTGTCGAAACGGGCCGCTACGTCAATGATCCGCCGCCGGACGGGACGCATCGTGCTCATCTCGTCGGTCGTCGCGTACTTCGGGGTTGCCGGGCAGGCCAACTACGCCGCATCGAAAGCCGGGCTGATCGGCTTGGCGCGGTCGATGGCCAGGGAGCTCGCCAGCCGGAACATCACCGTGAATGTGGTCACTCCGGGAGGCGTCGACACCGAGATGGTCGCCGCCATGGCCGACGCCCAACGCGACGGCCTCATCGCCGCCACCCCCATCGGGCGGCTGGCGACACCCGACGAGGTCGCCGCAGCGGTAACGTTTCTCGCCTCGCCCGAGGCGTCCGCCATCACCGGGGTCATCCTTCCCGTCGACGGCGGCCTTGCCATGGGCCACTGATCGCTCCAACCCCCGCATCTGATCGCCCCACCAACACCAACGGACGCCACGCCGAACATCGGACGGCGCCCACCGAAAGGACCCAACATGAACCGTGACGAAGCCTTCGAGACCTTCAAGGCCGCCGCCGTGGAGGTGCTCGCCGTCGACGCCGCCAAGGTCACCGAAGACGCGAGTTTCGCCGACGACCTCGACGCCGATTCACTCGACCTGGTCGAGTTCGTGATGGCGCTGGAAGAGAAGTTCGACGTGGAGATTCCCGAGGAAGAACTGGCCGGCATCAAGACTGTCGGCGAAGCCTTCACCATGGTCTGCGCCAAGGTCGGCATCTGAGGCTCGGAGCCTCGGACCGGATCGCATCGCCCGATTGCTGCAAAGGAGCACAACGATGACTGCAGAGTTTCAGCGTCGACGCGTCGCCGTGACCGGCCTCGGTGTTGTTGCCCACTGCGGCATCGGTGTCGAGGCGTTCTGGAGTGGCCTGCTCACCAGCAATCCGGGTGACGTCAGCCGCAAGGTGGTCGACTTCGACCCGACCCCGTTCTTCGAGAACGCCAAGGACGCTCGCCGGTCGGACCGTTTCAGTCAGTTCGCCATCGCCGCGGCTGACGAGGCGCTAGCCGACACCGGGCCTCTTGGGCTCGATCCGGCGCGCATCGGTGTGCTGATCGGCACCGGCATCGGTGGCCTCGCCACGCTGGAGGAACAGATCATCGTCCGCCACGAGAAGGGTGAGCGGCGCGTTTCACCGTTCCTCGTCCCGATGATGATGGGCAACGCCGCCGCCGCCTCGGTCTCCATGCGTCACGGACTTCAGGGGCCGTGCGAGACCACCGTGACCGCCTGTGCTGCCGGAACCCACTCGATCGGCAACGCCGCCCGTCTCATCCAGATGGGCTATTGCGACGCGGTCCTCGCCGGTGGTTCGGAGTCCGCGCTCACGCCCACCGCGTTGGCGGGGTTCGGGAACATGACCGCGCTGTCCACGTCGGGCTGGTCGCGGCCCTTCGACGTTCGCCGCGACGGCTTCGTGATCGCGGAAGGCGCCGGCGTGCTCGTCCTCGAGGAGTGGGAGAACGCGGTTGCCCGTGGCGTGCACATCTACGCCGAGATGCTCGGTTCGGCGTCCACCGCGGATGCCCACCACATCACGGCTCCCTCCCCCGGCGGCGCCGGCGCGATCCGGTGCATCGAACTCGCGCTCGCCGACTCCCGGA
>JANPDB010000053.1:0-4077 GCA_031431255.1 Acidimicrobiia bacterium
TCGGGCGTGGACCCGATGAGCGCCGCCGTAGATGCCCGGCTGGCCCCAGAGGTCGACGTACTGGCCATCGCCGAGGGTCGAGCCTCGCGCCTCGATTCCCTCCTCGAGCACCTGGAGGAGCGCGACCCGAAGGCGTTCGACTGCCGGCCGGGTGAGAGCCGTCGCGCGCTTCGTCGGACGAACACCAGCAACGAAGCACGCCTCGTCGGCGTAGATGCTCCCGACCCCGGCGAGCATCGTCTGGTCAAGAAGTGCTCCCTTCACCGCAGTTCGACGGCCGCGGAGAGACGCTCGAAAGCCCGGTCCGTCCAAAAGGGCGACAAGAGCGTCGGGACCGAGGTGACCGAGCTCCGGAACATCGTCGGAGGTCACCCACATCTCGCCAAACGTCCGCGGATCGATGAACCGCAGTTCGCGACCGTCCTCAAGGCCGAACCGCACGTGGGTGTGCGGAGCCAACCGCTCATCGGACGACTCGGCGAG
The DNA here is from genome assembly GCA_031431255.1 of Acidimicrobiia bacterium. Taxonomy (GTDB): domain Bacteria; phylum Actinomycetota; class Acidimicrobiia; order Acidimicrobiales; family JANYDT01; genus JANLQX01. The sequence continues at coordinate 484 of JANPDB010000053.1, forward strand.
GCGCATCTGCCCACTCATCCGAAGGTGGACCACCAGCGTTCTGCCCGTCGATAGGTGTGCATACAGATACTTCCCAAGTCGTCCGAACGCAACGAACCGAGCACCTTCGGTTTCGCGGACGAATCCTTGCGGGTCGTCGTAGCGACGGACGGAACGCAACCGTCCGAGGGTGGTGTTCACGATGGCGGCGCCACGAACGGATCGTTCGAGATCTCGTCGGAGCGTCTCGACTTCTGGCAGTTCAGGCATCGGGCAGTTCAGGCTTCGGGCGATCAGGCTTCGGGCGATCAGGCATCGGGCAGTTCAGGCATCTGGCGATCAAGGGTCGGCGGACGTTGACGGATCGACGGGCGGCGAGCGACGGAGCCTCAGACCGTGGCCTCGCCGGACTCGAAGACATGCCAGGCAACGCTCGCCGCAGCCTGCTCGGCCTGCTTCTTCGAGCGCCCTTCGCCGGTCCCCCGGAGCACGCCGGCGACGAAGACCTCGGCCACGAACGACTTCGCATGATCGGGCCCGTCACCGCGGACGCGGTAGTTCGGCAACTGCTCGAAGCGTCGGGCGACAAGTTCTTGAAGCCGGGTCTTGTAGTCGCCCCCGCCCGGACCGGAGGAATCATCGTGGATCCGGTCACCAAGGAGGCGGAGGACGAGCTGCTCGGCCGGTTCCCAGCCGCCGTCGAGGTAGACCGCGCCCATCACCGCTTCGAGCGCGTCGGACAGGATCGACGGTTTCGTCCGGCCTCCCGTCGCGTCTTCGCCCTTGCCGAGCAGCAACCGGTCGCCGAGTCCGAGGTCATCGCCGACCTCGGCGAGGCTCTGCGCGTTCACCACCGCCGCCCGCAGTTTGGCCAGGTCGCCCTCGGGAAGGCCCGGATACTTCCTGTAGATGTGGTTGGTGACCGCCAGTCCGAGCACTGCGTCGCCGAGGAACTCGAGACGCTCGTTGCTCTCTTCGCCGTTCTCCGCGCACCAGGAACGATGCGCCAGAGCCCGCCGCAGAAGGGTCTGGTCCGAGAAGTCATATCCCAGGTTGGCGGCGAACTCCTGCGGTGACGTCGGGCGGGTCAGGGTCACGAGGGAAGGGCTGACTTCTTCAGAGCTTGGCGACGACGTAGTCCACCGCGTCGCGAACGGTCTTGAGGTCCTGGAGGTCTTCGTCGTCGATGTGGAAGCCCGGCTTCGTGCGCCCGATCTCTTCTTCGAGCGCCTCGACCAACTCGATCAGCGCCAGCGAGTCGGCGTCGAGGTCGTCGACAAATGACGCGCCTTCTGCGATCGCCGTGGGCTCGATTTCGAGGATGTCGGCGAGACGATCACGGACGATGGTCAACACGGCAGGACGGTCGAGGGTACTCACGGCCGGACACGTTAGTTCGTGGCGCGGATTTCCTCCGGACCCAACCCGGCTCGCTCCGAGCGACTAGGCCGGACGGACGGCCGTGCGCAGAGCCTCGACCAACCCGCCGTTGACCATGTCGCGGGCCACCTTGCAGGCGTTGAGCACGGCGAGGGCATTCGACGAGCCGTGGCTGATGATGGCCACGCCGTCGATGCCGAGGAGCATGGCGCCACCGTAGGTGTTGGGGTCGAGCGCTTCGGTGAGCGGAAGCAGCGCCGGCAGAAGCACTTTGGCCGCGGCCTTGGTCTCGTCGTTGGCCAGGAACGCTTCGAAGATCTTGCTGGCGAAGAACTTCATTCCGCCTTCGAGCGTCTTCAGCACGACGTTGCCGGTGAAGCCGTCGGTGACGATGACATCGACCTCGGTCGACATCACGTCGCGACCCTCGACGTTACCGATGAAGTTGACCCCGTCGCCGGCGGCACCGGCGCGGAGCATCGCGTTGGCTTCCTTGGCCAAGGGATTGCCCTTGCCGTCCTCCTCGCCAATGGAGAGCAGACCGACCCGGGGACGCTCGATGCCATAGCGCTGGCGGGCGTAGACCGAGCCCATCTGGGCGAACTGCACCAGGAACTCGGCGGTGCACTCGGCGTTGGCGCCGGCATCGAGCAGCACCGTCGGGGTCGAACCGATCACCGGGATCGGCGTCGCAATCGCGGGCCGGGCAACGCCTTTGATCCGCCCCATGCGCAACAGCGCGCTGGCCATCGTGGCGCCCGTGTTGCCAGCCGAGAGGAAAGCACTTGCCTTGCCGTCTCGGACGAGTTCAGCGGCGCGGACCAGCGACGAGTCCTTCATCGTGCGCACGGACTTTGCCGGGTCATCGTCCATGGCGATCACCTGGGACGCCTCGAAGAGCGGAATGCCGTGCGTGTCGCCGACGTCGGCCGAGCGCCCGACGAGGATCACCGGGATGCCGGCCGCAACGGCTTGGCGCGCCCCCTCCAGGATCAACGAAGGCGCGTTGTCGCCGCCCATGACATCAAGGGCGACGGGGAGTTGGAGATCAGCCATGGGTGCGCTCTAGGGACGAACGGACCGGAGGGCGACGGGAATCAGGCGACGTCGATGGCCTGGCGGCCCTTGTACCAGCCGCAGTCCTTGCAGACCACATGCGGCAGCTTGGCCACGCCGCAGTTGGGGCAGTTGCTCCGGGCCGGGGCCGCGAGCTTCCAGTTCGCAGCACGACGCATGCGAACCTTGGATTGCGATTTGCGCTTCTTGGGGACGGCCATGACGGGAGTTCCTTTTGTTTGAACGGTGTTCGTGCTGCAAATGCTGGCGCTGGAACAACTGGTCCTGCGTCACTCAGCCGACGAAGCGTCGGTGCGTGTGGTGTTCAACCCGTCGAGGGCTGACCACCGCTGATCCGCAGCGGGCGGCGTGCAGTCGCACGACGTTTCGTTGCGGTCCACCCCACAGGTGGGGCAGAGCCCGAGGCACTCATCTCCGCAGAGCGGTGCCAAAGGCAGGTCGAGAAGGATAGCCTCCCGGGCGACCAGTTCGAGATCGACGCTGTCGTGGCGGAGTGGATAGGTCTCCCCTTCGACCGGATGCGCGCTGTACATCTCCCGGAAGGACGAGCTGGTCAGGCCGGTGATCGGCGTGAGGCACCGCCGGCAATTGGCCTCCCATTCCACGTGGGTCTCGCCGGTGGCGAGCACACCGTCGGAGACCGCCTCGAGGACAGCATCGATCTTGAGGGTTGCGCCGTCGGGAACCGTGGTCTCCGTGACCAGCATGGCGGCCGTGGGACCGCTCAGGTGTTCGGTCCGCCGCGAGGCAGGACGGTGCACCAGATCGGCGACGTTGACGACAAACGGCGGCATAGAGGGTTTACCATCCTACTTCGCCGGGTGGGCCCCGCTACCGAGCGGGTCGGCGCGTCCCCCGAGCGCGCCGGAGAGTTCATCGAGCACGGTGTTCTCGCTCATGGCGATGCCCTTGCGGTGGGCTGTTCTCCCGAGGAGATGGCTGGCGACAGGTGCCGTGACGAACTGGGCGACAGCGGCGAGGATCAGCTTCGCGGCGTCGCTGCGGTTCGACATCTGCAAGGCGGCACCGATCAGCGTCAACGCCAGTCCGAGGGTCGTGGCCTTGGTGGCGGCATGGCCACGGGCGAAGAAGTCAGGGAGCCGGACTAGGCCGATGGCGGCGACCAGCGTGAAGAATGCGCCTCCGAGCATCAGCACG
>JANPDB010000054.1:0-2570 GCA_031431255.1 Acidimicrobiia bacterium
GGCACCGCTCGACACCGTGGACTCCTGGTCATAGAGCAGCCAGTCGTCGGCCCGGAACGGGCCGTGGAACCACATTGCATGGTCGAGGCTCGCCCCCATGAAACCAGGGTCGTCCCACGAGATCCCGTGGGGCAGCAGCGCAGTGTCGAGGACGCTCATGTCCGAGGCGTAGGCGACGATGCAGGCGTGCAGGAGCGGGTCGTCGGGCAGGGGCCCGACCGTACGGAACCAGAGCTGCTGACGCGGCTCACGCTTCACCCGTTCACGTGATGGTGCTTCCACATGCCGCTGATCGATCGGCCGTGGCCAGTTGTACCAGCCCGGGTCGGAGTCAGCGAGGTGCTTCCAGCGTTCCTGGAATGTCGGGAGGGCATCCGGCGGCGGCGCATCAGGCATCGGCTGCTGGTGGGACAGTCCGGCCTCGGTGACGTGGAAGGAAGCGGAGAGGTTGAAGATTGCCTCGCCGTGCTGAATGGCGATCACCCGACGGGTGGCGAAGCTCTTCCCGTCACGGATGCGGTCCACCTCGTAGACGATGGGTCGGGTCGGGTCACCCGGCCGAAGGAAATACGCGTGGAGGGAGTGGACGAACTGCGTGGCCGCCACGGTCCGCCCGGCAGCGACAAGCGCCTGGCCGGCAACCAAGCCACCGAACGTGCGCAGACGCTTCTCGTCGGTCTGATGACCACGGAAGATCGTGGTCTCGATCTCCTCGAGATCGAGTACGAAGAGCAGGTCGGCCAGGGGATCACGCCCCCACTCCTCGGGCCGTTCGCGTCGTTCGGTCACTCCTCGATCCTGCCATGTCTCCCGCTGTTCGCCGCCGGGTTGACGAGACCGACGCTTTGCTCATGTCCAGCCCGCGTAGCCTCGAAGGTGTGACCGGACTGGGCGATTCGCTGCGGCGTCTGAGCGATGAGGAGTTGGCCGGTCTGCTGATGGCGCGCCCCGAGTTGGCCGATCCACCACCCGGGTCGATCAACGATTTGGCGAGTCGCGCCAGCGCTCCGTATTCGATCGTGGCCGCATTGGCGTCGCTCGATGGTGTGCAGCGCCAGGTCCTTGACGCCTTGGCTCTGCTCGGCGAAGCGTCCTCGGCCGCGGACATCGCGGCGTTGGCCTTCGAACAGCCACGCGTCGACGTCATCTCGACCGCGCTCGAACGGGCCCGGGTGCTCGGGCTCACCGTCATGACGCAGGTGATTCCGGGTGGCAGCCGGCTGTACTCCCTCACGCCGGCCATACGCCGGGTCCTCCCGACACCGTTCGACCTTCGTGGGTCCCTTGCCCACCTGCTCGACCGTTACTCGGTTCCGGAGTTGCGCGTGCTCGTCGGCAACCTCGGGCTGGAGTCCCGACCGGTGGCAAAGGTTGCGTTGGCGCAGGAGATCGCTCGGCATCTGACCTCTCCGGAGCAGTTCGGCGAACTGCTCGACCGCGCTCCGGGCGGAGCGGTGTCGGCCCTTGTCGCGATCCATGATGCGGGCTGCGTGGTGGAGATCGACCTTCGGCCGTGGTCACGTAACACGGTCCAGGAGGATCTCGCGTGGTTACTGTCACATGCGCTGCTCGTCCCATTCGGTGCGGAGGCCGCAGTGATTCCGCGGGAGGTGGCGATTGCCTTGCGTGGGGGGTCGGTCCTCCGGTCCTTCGCCGTCGATGCTCCGCCGGTGCGGGTCCGCCTCGGCGCCGAACTCGGTTCGCGGCGGGCGGGGCTGGTCGAACTGACCCCGCTCTCGGTGATCGACACCATCCGCCGTATCGGGGCGACGTGGGCGCAGGAGCCGACCCCGTCGCTGAAGGCCGGCGGTGTGCCAGTCAAGGATCTTCGCGCGATGGCCAAGTCGCTCGGCTTCGACGAGCACTCTGCGGCCCGCCTGATCGAGATCGGTGGGCAGGCCGGTCTCTTCGTTGCCGATCCCTTCACCGAGCGGGTCGGGCCGACCCCGGCGTTCGAGGAGTGGCTGACGCTCCCACCGCTCGAGCGCTGGCTGGCCGTCACACGCGTATGGCAGCTCAGTGCTGTTCCAGTGTCGCGAGTCGTGCTCGGCGCCCGATAGTCGAAGGCCGATGCCCCGCTCTCACCGTCGTGGTACACCGACGTCGACGAGGTGTGGCGTCGGGTCCGGGTGGTCGAGGCGCTGTCGTCGGTGGCCGAGGACGGCGTTCCGAACACCGAAGACGTTGCCAAGCGCGCTTACTGGCACGGACCGGGCAGGTGGTCGTCCGTCGGCGACGCCGCGATGTACACCGAAGAGCTCCTCGCCGAGCTGAGCATCCTTGGACTCTTGAAGGACGGCGCGTTGTCGGTGATCGGGCGGGCGGTCCTGCTCGGCGGCGACGAAGCGCTCCGCGATGCCTGCAGTGACGTGTTCCCCACGGTCGTTTCCACGTTCACGGTGCAGGGGGATGGCACTGCGATCGCGCCGGCCGAGCTCGACGGAGCCGTCGCATCCGAACTGGCGATGATCGGCGAACTGGCCTCGTCGGGCGCGGCGACCGTCTACCGGATCACGGAGGGATCGCTACGACGGGCCTTCGATGTCGGTCGAACCGCCGCGGACATCGTC
>JANPDB010000055.1:0-21559 GCA_031431255.1 Acidimicrobiia bacterium
CAGGTGACGTCGGCCGGTCCGTCGCGCCGCCATCGGTGGGTTCGGGGCCGGTCGGGGCGGCCGGCCGCGCTTTTGACCCGGCCGGCGGAGCATTCGACCCGACGACACCCTTGGTCAAGGCGAGGAGGGCGAGCGCGCGGAGGTGGTCTTGCTTCTCGCCGGGATCGGTTGGTGCGGTGGATGGGGTTTTGGTGGCGAACATCGCGGCCATGGCGGCTTCGAGGCGGCCGTGGATCTGTACCCCGGATTCGGGGTCGAACGCACCGGAGAGGCGCCACATCCCGGTGGCCCGATCGGTCCACGTGCGCAGGCGGGTAGCGCGCCGTTGGTGGTCGAGTCGGCTCAAGCCACCGTCGGCGGTGATCTGCTCCGCGGCGGCGTTGAGGCTGGCGGCGAACTCCTCCGGGGTGGAGCCGGATGTGGCGGCTTGTTCGATGAGTTCGGGAGCGGCTTCGGTGAGCTGCGCTTTCACTGGACCGTCGAGTGCGGCGAGAACCTTGGCGAACACGTCGACGTGGTCGCCGCCTAGAACTCCGGCATCGAGTGCGTCGGAGAGTTCCGGTGTGTTGGCCAGCGCCGCGGCGCGAGCGACGACTTTCGCGCCGTGTCGGTTGGAGCGTTGCGCGCCCTTGGCGACATCTCGTTCCGGCGTGCCCGTGACCGTTTCGAGTCGACGGGCGACTTCGGCCTCGACGCGGTCGAGTCGCGCCCGGACGCAGCGGATGTTGTCGAGCGCTCCACGCAGTTCGTCGGCACGAGCGGCGCGGAGGTCGACGCGGCGGAACCCTTTCATGATCTCGGCGGGGTCGATGACTTCCATACGTACAAGTGTACGAAGAGGGTGTGACAAGATCAGTCGATACGTCGTGGTCAGCGAAAGAAATTTCTTGCGGAATCTGTCGCTCCCCGGGACGCCCGTTCAACCGCTGTCCTCGGGTCCCGCGTCAAGACCGGCTGAAGTCACCGCGAAGGGTCTCCGAAGCCGTCGGCACCTCGTCTGTCACCGTCCGACGATGTCGACAACGTCGGAGATGAAGTTCGGAAGACTCAAAAGGACAAGGGCGATGAGCAGTACTTGGCCGCCCGTGGTCCACCGGCGTGACCGAACCGCGTTCACGGCCGGACGCCATCTTGTGACCAGCACGAACACGAAACCAACTGCGGCGGCAGGAGCGGCGAACATGAACGGAATGGCTGGAATGGCGTAGCGCAGGAGGACCCGCGGCCGGCGGAAAATCGCGGGAACCACGTGCTGGCACGTGCCGTGAAACCTCCGACCGCCACGCCGAACCCGATTGCCAGAACAGTGAAGACAAGCACCGCAACCCAGCCAGGGCCAACGAGATCGAAGTCGGGGTTCTCCTTTCGCAACGGGTCGGTCACTGTCCCGAGAACGATCAACAGGGCGAGCCCGTATGCAACGCCACCAAGGCGTCCCGCAGGCAGAAACCGTCGGACCAGGAGAAACAGGGCCCCGCAAAGCGCACCACCGAAGACTCCGGTGAACAGGATGAGGCCGAGGGTGCCATCGAAAGTGACTCGACCGACGATCTCCTCAGCTTCGGTGATTCGTCCCTGTGCATCATCGCCTGCGGACACGGCGAGCAGTCGCATGGCCAGTCATCCACCGGCTCCGACGACGGTGACGCCCGCTGCGACTCCGGCGCCGATGGAGATCGCCCAGTACCAGACACAACGCCTCCCAACCTCGGTTGCCGTGAGCTCCGTATCGAGGTCCGGAGGCGAAAATGGTCGGGAACTCCACGCCACGCCGGCAGTGAGCCCGGCGAGCAAGAGAAAAGCGCAGACCAGCATGATCCACATTGCAGACCCCCTGTTTGCCGCCCGAGTCTGGACCATGGCGTGAACGCGATCAACGCCAGTGGGTCGCGTGATCTCAACTCGATCGCTTGACAATATATCGCTGATCGATATAGTCGAATCCATGCCGGGATCTGATGTCGGGGACCACTTGCCGCTGCCGCAGGCACAGTTCCATGTCCTGGCGTCGCTGTCCGAGCGCGAACTGCACGGATACGCGATCATGCAACTTGTCGAAGAGACGTCGGGCGGGGTGGTGCGGATAGGTCCCGCCACCTTGTACGGCACCTTGAAGCGACTCGTCGACGAGGGTCTTGCCGAGGAATCGGAGCGCCGTCCCGACGAGGACGATCAGCGACGCCGCTACTACCGGCTGACTGCGTTGGGTCGGCGGGTGTGCTTGGCCGAAGTCGATCGTCTCGATGCGCTGGTGCGCCGTACCCAGCGCAATCTGCGCCCGGGGACGGCCTGACGTGGCCGTCAGCCGGTTCTACCGGGCGGCGCTGCGCTGTTATCCCGCGCCGTTTCGCCGACGGTACGGCGATGACCTCATCGTCGCCTTCGAGGACCTGCGCGCCGACAAAGGAATCCGCGTCGCGTGTTGGCGCGCGCTGGTCGATCTCGTCGTGACCGTCCCGAAGTACCGATTGGAGAGCGCTATGTCCGAGCACCGAGCACGTTTCGCCCTGGTCGCCCTGACCATCACGCTGGCCTTCGCAGGTTTCACGACCCTCGCCGTGGGCTCATGGCCCGTCAGCGTCTGCCTTCTCGCCTGTGCAGCGTTGCTGTCGGTCAGCCAACGCAGCGCTGTGGCGCCGGGTGTGCCAACCAGAGTGGCCGGTCGGAGAAGACAACTGTTTCTCGCGGCTGTCGTCTCCTTCGTTGTCTTCGCGTGCTCGGTTGTGGCCTTCCTCGTCGACATCGGCGACGACCACGTCGCGGGCGGTGCCTTGCTGTTCTACAACGCCGCCGGACTGTTGAGCCTCGTCGGCGGCGTCGTGTTGACCATCGCCCTCGTCAACGACTACCGCCGATTCCGTTGAACACGATGTCGGTCCCCGGTCCGATGCCGCCGGGGCCACGCGGTCGCGCCAACGCACGATTCGTCCGGCGACTGTTCAGCGATCCGGCTCCGGCGCTCGACGCGTTGCGGGCCGAGTTCGGCCCGATCTGCGGACTCGGGTACCCGGGTGTCCGGCTCGCCATCGTCGGGGTCCCGACGTTGATGCACGAGATGTTCTCGATGGGTGCCGACGCCTACCGCTGGAAGCACAAGTTCAACGTGGTCGGCGTCCGGTTCGTCGTCGGCAAGGAATCGATGATCGTGTCGGACGGAGCCGATCACAAGAGGCGACGCGGCGCCGTGCAACGGGCATTCACCCGTCCTCGCCTCAACGGCTGGATCCCGATGATCGTGCAGCGAACGGACACCGCGACGAACTGATCGCCTCGGCTGATGGTGGCGTACGAACAGTTGATCTCTATCCGATCGGTCGTGATCTGATCCTCGGGATAACGATCCACGCCTTCTTCGGTGAACGCCTTGCCCGGCGCACCGCCGAGTTCAGCGACCTGTTTCAACGAGCGCAGGCATTCATCGAAGCACCCGGAATCAAACAACTCCCGCATCCGTTCCCTTTCACCGCCCGGTCACGGGTACGCGCCGACCGGCGACAGATCGACCGGATCGTCGATGAAGAAGTCGCCGATCGTCGTGCCCATCCCGTTGGTGATCCTCTTGACATCCTCGAAGTGCTCGCCAACGACTCCACCATTTCCGACTCCGAGATCCGTGATCAGGTCGACACCCTCATCGGCGCCGGCTACGACACCACCGCCTCCACCCTCGCCTGGCTCCTCTGGCGCGCTGCGACTCAACCAGGCGTCTGGCAACAACTTCGGGCCGAGGCAGATTCCGTGCTCGGCCCGCCCGACGGTCCGGGAGCCGAGCCGGATGAGCGCTCCTTCGCCGGACTCGACTACGCCCGACGCGTCGTCCGCGAATCGTTGCGCCTCCACCCGGCGGGTCTCGTCGGTGCCCGGGTTGCGGCTTCCGACCTCGTTCTCGGGCGCCACCGGATCGGCAAAGGCACCCTCATCGTCTGGTCGCCGTACCTCGCCGGACGCGATGACTCGGTATGGGCCGACTCACTTCGCTTCGAACCCGACCGGCATCGCGACGTGACCCCCGCACAGAAGGCGGCGACCGATCATGCGTGGGTGCCGTTTGGCCGAGGACCGCACATGTGCATCGGGTTCGCCCTTGCCCGGATGGAACTGGCCCTCATCGTCGCCCGCCTCGCCCAACGACTCGACCTGTCACCGAACTCGTCGACGCTGCCCCGACCGGTCGGCATGGTCGTCAACCGACCGGAAGGCGGAGCACCGTTCGGCGTCTCCCCGCGATCAGCCTCGTCATGACCCCGTTCGCCGCTCCGGAGTTCGTGGCTTACGTTGCTTCCAGAGCAACGGAGACCCCGAACTCTCCCGCAGCGGTTACGCGATGGATGACGCGATGCGGTTGATGGTCGGACGCAGGATCATCGTGTAGGTGTCGGCGATAGCCACTTCGCGATGAGCCTTCTGCGCTGCGATACGGGCCGGGTCCGTGGCGACTGCCATGAACGCCGCCTTGCTCGGGAACTCGTTGAACCGCACCTGATCCCACCTGCGCCCGTCGCCGACGATCGTGCCTTCGACGGCGAACCACCCATTGAGGCGAACACCAGGGGCACGGCAACGGCGGCAGCGGCTGACTGGTACGCCGCCATCTCGTCGGGCGTCACGTGACTCGCCGACTCGGCGTCAAACCGGAGAACGTGGAGCACCACGACGGGTCCATCTTCCGCGGTCGGGGGATGGGCGACATCGGCCCAGTCCACCTCGGCCACGCCAGCGGGCATCGTCGGCGACGCGATCGGAAGGCAGCCGCACACGATCGTGAACTCCATGCCGGCGTCCTTGTGGGCGTGCTTGTCCTTGAAGTCCGGACGCGACTGCATCTCGATGAACGCCCGGCGCGTCGGGTACTTCGCGATGGCGACCCGGTCCCAGGTCGGCGAATCACCGAGCAGCTGCTGGTCGACGTCGGCGACGAAGACGATCTGCGCTCCGATGTCGCCGAGCACATCGACCGGCGCGTAGATGTCGTCGGCCTCACGTCCGGACACGTTGCTCGGTCGACCGTCGGCGTAGTCGGCCACCTCCTTGTACTTCATGAGGTTGACCATCCACACCGGACCGTCTTCATCGGGCGGAGTGGTGGCCAGCTTCATGCCGTACTCGCGGTTGACCTGGCCATAGCGGGGGCTGCGGGTGTCGCTCATCGTGGACGTCCTTTGCTGTGTCGAAGCGGAGCTGCGGATGGGGTCAGCGGGGGCGGACGACGACCTGGTGGAGGTCGTCGCCGATTTCGATGCCGCCGGAGAAGTGCGCAGCGGCGAGCGCACGCCAATCGTCGCCTGCTCCTCCGGTCGGGATCGGCGGCACGTAGTGGGTCAGCACAAGGGTGTCAACGCCGGCGCGTTGCGCTGTCTGAGCCGCTTCCTCCGGTGACGAGTGGTAGTCGAGCGTGTCCTTCATCCGCTGGAATGGAACGTTGGCGATGATGTCCTTGCGGATCACCGTGTGAACCAACGCGTTTGCTCCGTGGCACAGCGAGTCGAGGCCGACGCACGGCACGGTGTCGCCGGCCGCCACAACCGCTGCGCCCTCGAAGTCGAAGCGGTAGCCGACGCTCGGATCGACCGGCTTGTGGTCCGTCTGCGCGCAGATGATCGAGACCCGACCGGGAAGGGCGACCGGACCCGATTCGACCTCGATCACTTCGACCGGCGGCTCGTGGTCGAGATCGGGATGATGAGCCATGCGATAGCCGACGTCGAGGTGCAACGACGCCATGATGTGGCCCACGACGGCAGCGGTGCCCACCGGGCCGACGATGGTGAGCGGCGTCTTCTGGAACGTCATGATCCATCGCGTCGTGATCACATCGCTCAGATCGGTGATGTGATCGCTGTGCAGGTGCGTGATCAGCAGTGCCGACAGGTTCCCGGCGCCGAGGCCTCGGGCGGCGAGGCGCATCAGCACCCCGCGTCCGGCGTCGACCAGGTAGTGCTCGGCTTCGGTTCCCTCGCCCGCCGAGATCAGCGTCGCTGGTCCAGCCCGGTCGGGGTTCGGCATCGGTGAGCCCGTGCCGAGAAGGGTGATGGTCAGACTCATCGATGGTTCCTTGCGGTGGTGGGCGGGTTCATTGACGGCTCATCTCGGCCTGTGCCTCGGCGCCGGCCGCGCCCCGTGCCTGCGCTTGGGCAACGACGATCTCGACCTCGTGCAACGTGCCAGCGAACGGGAACGGCGAGCGATAGCGCGGCGACACCGCTGAACCGTGGTCGTAGCCGACGCTCGCTCCGACCGACGAGATCATCCGCATGTAGAGCTCCGCATCACCGCGGCCGCAGTCCACGCCGTCGATGGCGATCTCCACCCAACCTCCTCGGCCCGGACCACGGCGGAATCGTGCGGTGAGCACCGAGTCGCCGACCGGGACGTCGATGTCGGACTCGACGACGGTGTGATCGTCGAAGGCGTTGTAGTCGACGACCAACTTGCCGTGCTGCACGAACACCGAGATGCCGGAGTTCTCGGTGCCGGTTGCCCAGAGCACACCGTCATCTCCGGCTGCCCGGGTGATCTTCGCATTGAGGTCGAAGTTGCGCCCTCCGACCGATGCCGCAGCGTGACCGGGGATCGGTGACATCGGCGGACGGTAGACGTAGCGGCGGCTCGGCGGGTGGGGGGAGCGCTCACGGAAGCGGGCGCCGAAGAGCTCGATGCCGCGATCGTCGAGCGGCAGCACGTTGTTCTTCTCGGCTTCCTGCCACCACAGATCAATAAGCTCACGTAGTTTCTCCGGGTCGGATGCGGCGAGGTCGTTGCATTCGGAAGCATCGGCGGAGAGGTCGTAGAGCTCCCACGGTTCGGTGTCGAAATCGGCGCCGGGGTTGTGCTTGCACACGGCCTTCCACATCCTTTCGCTCTGCGTTGCAACGAGCGCTCGGCTGCCACCGTTCTCGAAATACTGGAGTGTGTTCGTCGGTGGCGCATCGGGGTCGGCGAGCACCGATGCAAACGAGCGACCGGTCACGACCAGCTGGCGCAGACCCTTGAACACGTCCGGTGGGGTGATGTCGAGGAGGTCGTAGACCGTCGGGACGATGTCGGACACGTTTACGAACTGCCGCCGCAAACCGCCGCGATGTTCGGTACTGATGCCGGCGGGCCAGTGCATGATCATCGGCACGTGGACGCCACCTTCGTGGGTGTTCTGCTTGTACCACTTGAAGGGACTGTTTCCGCATTGCGCCCAACCCCACGGATAGTTCGTGTGGCTGTGTGGTCCGCCGATGTCGTCGATCCGCTCGACCGCCTGATCGGGCATCTCGAAGATGCCGTTGAAGAACTTCATCTCGTGCATCACGCCGAACGGGCCGCCTTCTTGCGACGCGCCGTTGTCGGCGTGGATGACCAGCACGGTGTTGTCCAGTTGGCCCATGGCCCGGAGGCCGTCGACCAATCGTCCGATCTGATCGTCGGTGTGATCGAGGAACGCGGCGAACGCCTCCTGGAGACGTGCCGCCAGACGCCGTTGGTTCAGCGGCAGCGAATCCCATGGCTCCACGCCCGGATTGCGGGGCGCGAGAGGAGTCCCTGCGGGGATGATTCCCGACGCGAGCTGGCGCTGGTACCAGCGCTCGCGCACCACGTCCCACCCTTCGTCGAAGGCACCCTTGTACTTCTGCATGTAGGTGGCCGGTGCCTGGTGCGGCGCGTGAGTCGCGCCGAACGGGACGTAGGCGAAGAACGGCCGGTCGGGACGCACGCCCTTGGTGTCGGAAATCATGCGGAGGAGCTGATCGATGAGATCCTCACTCAGGTGATAGCCGTCCTCGGGTCGTGCCGGGGGTTCGATCGGGTGGTTGTCGCAGACGAGTTCGGGGCTGAACTGGTCCGTCTCCCCATCGAGGAATCCGTAGAACCGGTCGAAGCCGCGGGCGAGCGGCCACTGGTCGAACGGACCGGCCGCCGAGCACTGCTCCATCGGCGCAAGGTGCCACTTGCCGACGCAGAAGGTGGCATAGCCCTCGGAGCGCAGGACCTCGGCAACGGTTGCCGCATGATTGGAGATGTGGCCCAGTTGGTGGGGGAAGCCGGTGCGGAAGTTCGAGACCGATCGCATGCCGACGGCATGCTGCGACCTGCCGGTCAGCAGCGAGGCGCGGGTGGGGGAGCACAACGGCGTGACGTGGAAGTTCGTGAACCTCAGTCCGTCGGCGGCGAGCGCGTCGATATTGGCGGTGTCGATCGTCGAGCCGTAGCAGCCGAACTGGGCGAAGCCGGTGTCGTCGAGCAGCACGAAGATGACGTTCGGTGCGTGTTCTCCAGGATGCGGCGGTTCCTCGAACCAGGCTTCGGACTCGGCGAAGGTGCGGCCGATGCGACCCTCGAAGCGTGCGTTTTGCGGCTCAGGCTGCGACATGGAACCCCCTTTGTGCATCACGGTAACAAGTGCGAGTCACGCTTTCAAAACCGGCGGTTTGGCTGCTACGGTCGGCTCATGCCGGCAACGAGATCGCCGATGGTCGAGTCCGCGGTCGACGGACGTCGGGCGCGCCGAGATCGGGGTCGCCTCGCGGTGACCGAAGCGGCTATCGAACTAGTCTTCGAAGGCCACATTCCGCCGACGGCCGACCTGATCGCCGAGCGCGCCGGCGTGTCGGTGGCTTCGATCTTCCGCTACTTCGACACGCTCGACGAACTTCGCAACGAGATCACGCGGCTCTACTTCGAGCGGTACGCCCACCTCTTCGACGTTCCTCACATAGGGCAGGGTGGGATCGCGGAACGTATCGAGAACTTCGTCTCGTCGCGGGTGTCGCTCTACGAGACGACCGAGCCGATGGCCCGGCTCCTGAGAGGGCGCGCCACGCAGATTCCGGAAATGGATGCGATGCTCCGGCGAGTGAGGGCGACCCGGTCCGATCAGGTTCGCCTCCACTTCGCCGACGTACTCGATCTGCTCACGCCGGCTGCGGCGGAAGACGCAGTCGCCATGGTGAGCACCCTCACGTCGTTCGAGTCGTGGGACCAGATCCGCCACGACCATGCGAGAAGCCCGCTGCAGATCCGTCGGGCCTGGGCAAACGCTCTGAGCAGACTCCTGCGGACCGCCGGGTAGCCGGCTCGCGTTGGACACGCAGCGGAGCGCCGGTCTGGACTGTCAGAGGGCCCTGTCACACTTTGACGCATGACCTCTGGCCCGAAACACCCCAAACCGCCGGAGCAGCAATCGAGTTCGGCGGAGCGTGAACTAGCCGATAGCCACCTTGATCGCGTGCTGCTGGCGATGGCCGGGCCATCGGCCGTGGCCCGTGACGACCAACGCGCCGCTGTGCGCGCCCTGGTCGATGACCGGTCCCGGGTGCTCCTGGTCCAGGCGACCGGGTGGGGGAAGTCCGCGGTCTACTGGGCGGCCACGTCGGCCCTGCGGGCCACCGGGGGAGGACCAACGCTCGTCATCTCGCCACTGCTCGCGCTGATGCGCGATCAGGTCACCGCGGCCGAGCGCGCCGGGCTGAAGGCGGCCACGGTGAACTCGACGAACATCGATTCGTGGGACATGATCCTCGCCGACGCGATCGCCGGAGATCTCGACGTACTGCTGGTGTCGCCCGAGCGGTTGGCGAACCCGCGCTTCGGTGCGATCCTCCCGCAGCTCATCAGCTCGGCCGGCCTCATCGTCATCGACGAGGCGCACTGCATTTCCGACTGGGGCTTCGACTTCCGTCCCGACTACCAGCGCCTGGCGAAGTCACTCGTCGGCGTCGGATCGCGAACGCCCGTGCTCGCCACCACAGCGACGGCGAACACCCGAGTCACCCTCGACGTGGCCGCCCAACTCGGCGACCACACGGTCACCTTCCGCGGCTCGCTCGCCCGATCGTCGCTACGCCTCTCCGTCGTTCCGGGTCTGACCTCCATCGAACGCTATGCCTGGGTAGCCGACGCCATTGATGCCATCGACGGGTCGGGAATCGTCTACACGCTTACGATCGCCGAGACCGAACGATTGGCCGGGTTTCTCCAGAGTCGTGGCCACAAAGTGGCGCCGTACTCCGGAGCCCTCGACTCGACGACCCGCGAGCGTGTCGAAGATCAACTGCGCAGCAACGAACTCAAAGCCGTAGTTGCCACGTCTGCTCTCGGCATGGGGTATGACAAGCCCGACCTCGCGTTCTGCATCCATGTCGGTTCACCCTCGTCACCGGTGGCCTACTACCAGCAGGTCGGCCGCGCCGGCCGCGCCCTCGACAACGCGAATGCTGTCCTGCTGCCGGCGGAGACCGACACGCAGATCTGGGAACACTTCGCCACGGCCGGCGTTCCCGATGAGGAGCGCGTCGGCAAGATCTTCAACGCGCTCGACGGTGGAGCGCAGACGCTGCTCGCCCTTGAATCGTCCACCGGCATTCGACGCGGTCGCCTCGAAGGTCTTCTGAAGATCCTTGCCGTCGACGAGGCCGTTGCCCGCAATGGAACTTCGTGGCATCGGACGACAACCCCGTGGACCTACGACGCACCGCGGTGGGAGGCGCTTGCCATCGTCCGGCGAACCGAGGCTGACCTCATGCGGTCTTATGCCGGGGGTCGGGGATGTCTTATGCGCACATTGCAAACCGCGCTCGACGATCCCGAGCCGGTCGACTGCGGGCGGTGCTCCGTCTGTACCGGCGTGGTCCCAGCCCCGGGCCTTCGTCCGAACGACTCGACGCTCACCGAGGCGCGTGTGTTTGCCCGTCGGCAGGACGTGGTCATCGAGCCCCGCAAGCTCTGGCCTGGTGGAAGCTCTCGGAAGGGCAAGATCGTTGGCTGCGGTGAAGGCCGGGCCATGGCGTTCGCCGACGACCCCGGCTGGGTCGAGGAGCTCCGCGTCATTCGTGACGCACCCGCTTCGCCGGAGGTCCTCGCCGGCATGGTTGCGGTTCTCGGCCGGTGGCGGAGCACCTGGGGAGAGCGGCCGGTCGCGATCATCCCGATCGCGTCACACGCGCACGGCCGGTTCACCCGATCCATCGCCGACCACCTGGGGGCCATAGGCAAGCTCCCGGTGATCGACGCCATCGGCGTCTCGGGCCAGATGCCGACCTCCGACGTTCCGTCGGCCGGACAGGTGAACGCCCGTTCAGCAAACGTGGCGCTGCGACCGGGCGCCGACCTGCCCCAAGGTCCGGTCCTGCTCCTCGATTCGCACTATCGGACCGGTTGGACCATGACGATGGCCGGCGCGCTCCTGCGGGAGGCGGGAGCAACCGCAGTGCTGCCCCTGGTCGTACACCAGCTTCCCTGAACTGCGTTTGTGCTGGCAGGGCCCCAGCATAGCTCCCGAAGGCCGCTCAACCTGACCGGTGAACGCGCCGAAGTAGGGGAGGTGGAGGAGACCGCCGGACGAGACGCGATGTGGACGGCGCGCGGCCTCGCCGCGGCCGGCACGCTCTTCGGTTCAGCGATCGGGCTCCTCGACGAATCGATGCACGTGGTGTGGGTGAGCGCATCGTTCGTCAGGATCTTCGGGTTCGACCCGACCGGCTCCAGCGCGCTCGAGCTTCTGCATCCCGACGACCTCCCAATGGCCGCCAAGGTTCTGCAGGATCACGGCGAGTTCGCCGACCGCTACGACATTGCCAAAGCCGTCGATGAGATCACGCTTCCAACTGTGCAGATGCGAGTTCGACACCACGATGGTCGTTGGCTTCTCTGCACGCTGTCGATGCAGAACGAGCTCACCAACCCGAATGTCGAGGCCATTGTCATACGACTCGACCGCAACCCGGACCGCTCCGGCATGACCCGCGCTCTGGGGCAGATGGCCAGTGCCGCGCCGACGCGCGAGATTCTCACGTCGATCCTCGACTACGTCGCTGCCGAGAATCCTCTGGTGCACGCGGAGGAACTCTTCGTGACCTGGTGGGACCACGCCGGTCGGCACGCGCTGAGTTCGCGGCGCCAGCTCTCACTCGATGACCCGCTTGTCGACGCTCACCTCATGGATGAAGGCCTCGTCGCGGATTGGATCGCCCCTGCGTGCTTCCACGTCGACGATCTGGCCGACACTCGCGTTCGTGATGCCGCGGCGGCGGAGGGTTTCCGTATGGTGTGGATGTACCCAATCGGCGAGCCCGGCTGTGAACCGCTCGGTGTTATTGCGGTCTGGACCGGTTCGGGGTATGTCCCGGAGCTGCGGCCGGAGATGCATCTCACCATCGCATCGCACCTCGTGCGGGTCGCGCTGCTCGAGGCGCAGCGGCGTCGGACCATGCAGGTTGCGGCGATGACCGACCCGCTGACCGGTCTGGCAAACCGGGCGGGCCTGCGAGAAGCACTCGACGAACTCGCCGATGACGGACTCTTTCCGGTGACCGCAGTGGTCGTCGACATCGACGACTTCAAGCACGTGAATGACCGCTACGGTCATGACGCCGGCGATGCCGTACTTGTCGCCCTTTCGACCCGACTCGGAGGCTGCGCAGCGGCGCGAGCGACGGTGGCCCGTCTCGGGGGCGACGAGTTTGCGATTGTCGCATCTGGTCAGTGGGGCGCCGAGATCCCCGACGAATTGGCCGAGGCGAACAACCGGTTCTCGCTGGGGGTGGTCAGCGGTGACCTCGACATCGAGATTCAAGCGAGCATCGGCTTCGCGACGGCCAAGGACATCGCCGAGCTGAACGACCTCCTCACCCGGGCCGACGAGTCGCTCTATAGGACGAAGCGGGAACGCAACACCATCGACGCCTGAAGGGGCGCGTTCGGGCGACACGTTCTACGCTTCGGCCATGGAAGCCAACCGGGCCTTGGAACTCGCCGTCGATGCCGCGGCCTTCATCGAGTCGAACCGACGAGGCGTGTTCTGGGCGCGAACCCCGGAACCCGAATCGGTGATCGATCACACGCTTTACCACGGCACGGCCGGCATCATCACCTTCCTTCTCGAGCTCTCCGATGCGACTGGCGACCCGTCCTACGCCGATCGCGCCCTCGAAGCGGGTCGCGCTTTGGTCGATGTTGTGGACAGCAAGAGCTGGGCATCGGTGGCGTTCGCGACAGGGTGGACCGGATACGCCTTCGCGCTCAATGAGCTTGCGCAGCGCACTGACGATCTCGCCTTTGCTGCCGCGTCGAAGCGGTGTATCGACCGACTGTCTGCGCAGGCGACGCTGATCGGTCGAGGGATCGGGTGGATCGAGCCGATGCCGTTCTCCGACATCACCGGGTTCAGTGGTGATCGTGAGATCTACGACCTTTCGGTCGGAGCAGCAGGTTCCGCGGTGGCGATGCTGTCGTTGGCCGCGACGAACTCCGGAAGCGGTCGATCCGAGTATGTCGAGCGTGCCGCCTCGATAGGTGAGCGTCTGTTGGAAGTGGGCGAGGTGACTTCGGACGGCACGAGGTGGGGTCTCATGTCGGACATCCCCTTTCCGTTCACCGCGCCCAACTTCGCCCACGGGGGTGCGGGTGTCGGATACTTCTTCGCCCGACTGTTCGAAGCGACGGGGGATGCTCGCTTTCTCAACGCAGCGTCGGAGGCGGCGCGGTACGTGGTGAGTCGCCTGCACCCGGTCGGTGAGGGCGCTCTGGTTTGCCACACCGAGGAACTCCACCCACCGGAGTTTTACCTCGGGCAGTGCCATGGACCGGCCGGCACCGGTCGGCTGTTCACGATCCTCGCCCGGCTTACGGGGCATGCCTCGCAGCTCGACCCACTCGACACGATGATGCGCGGACTCGACGGCATCGGCGCACCGTCGACGCGGTCGTGGGGATGGTGGAACAACTACGGCCGGTGCTGCGGAGACTCGGGCCTCGGTGACGCCGCCCTGCTGTTCGCCGGCACACCGTCGACCGATGCGCAACGGGCGGGCTATCTGTCGCTCGCGAATGCCTGTGCGTCCGTGGTCGAGGAGCACTCGGAGTCGTCGAACGGTGCGCGGTCCTGGACCCAGGCGGAGCACCGGGCCCGGCCGCGGTTCGTGCAGGCCCAGACGGGGTACATGCAGGGAGCCGCCGGGATCGGCAGCTTCCTCGTGCACCTCGCCACCCACGACCGAGTTGGTGGTCCCGTGCGGATCGCGCTGCCCGACGACGTCGTCTGAGCCCGAACTCGATTTGGCAGTTGACATCGATCGCGGCGAAACGTAGTGTCGTTTCGAAATAGCGCTACGGAACCGCGCAGAGAAACCTCGGAGGACCAGATGACCGACATCGCCCAGTTCGAACGCACCGATGGCATCAGCACGATCAGCCTCGATGACGGCAAGGCGAACGTGATCTCGCCGACGATGATCTCGGCCATCAACCGTGCGTTGGATCAGGCGGAGGCCGACGGCACCGTGGTGGTCCTCGCCGGCCGCCGCCGGATCTTCTCCGCCGGCTTCGATCTCGAGATCCTCGGACGGCTGGATGATGAGGCCGCCGGAATGCTCCGCGGTGGCTTCGAGCTTGCCGCTCGCATCCTCGCCTTCCCGGCGCCGGTCGTGATCGCGTGCACCGGGCACGCGCTGGCGATGGGTTCGTTCCTCCTCTGCGCCGCCGACTACCGCGTCGGTGCCGACGGCGACTACAAGGTCGGCGCCAACGAGGTGGCTATCGGCCTACCCATGCCGCTGCCCGCGCTGACGATCCTGCAGCACCGCCTGTCCCCGGCCCTTCACACGCGATCCATCGCGCTGGCGGAGATCTTCACGCCGGCCGCCGCGTGCAGTGTGGGATTCCTTGATCACGTGGTTGCGCCGGAGCGTGTTCTGGACGAAGCCCGGACTGTGGCTGAACGTCTCGCCACCCTCGACCGCAAGGCATATGTCGCCACGAAGAACCGCATGCGAGGAACAACGATCGAGGAGATCCGCGTGGGGATCGATGCCGACTATCCCGTTCGTGGCTGAGGCGCTATGCCCCGCGCGAAACAGCGGACCCCGGAGCTGCGAGATCACCTACTCCTCGCCGCCGAGGCGACCCTCGCCCGACAAGGAGTGGAAGGCTTCACCACCAAACAGATCGCCACCGATGCCGCGAGCTCCGTACCCGCGATTTACGAGTTGTTCGGTGACAAGAACGGGCTGTTGCGTGAGCTGTTCTTCGTTGGCTTCCGCCAACTGGCCGCGGTCGTGGCCGCGGTCCCGTCTTCTGACGATCCTCGTTCCGATGTCGTCGCCCTCGCCCGTGCCTACCGTGCCTTCTCTCTGGCCCACCCTTCGTTGTCGAAGCTGATGTTCTCCCAGCCGTTCGCCACCTTCGCTCCGACGGTCGACGACATTGCCGCCGCTGACACCAGTCGACGCACACTGGTCAAGGCGGTGCGACGGTGCATCGACACCGGGGTAGTGCGCGGCGATCCGGTCGACGCGTCCCACGTGTTGCTCGCGCTAGTCCAAGGACTCATCGCCCAGGAGACGGCCGGCTGGCTGGGCAAGGGGAAGGCGTCGTGCGATCGTCGGTGGGACTTGGCGCTCTCGATGTTCTTCTCAACCCGTCCTTCAGGCGTGAGTCGAAACTGAGCCTCCGAGTACCGGGTGCTTGATCACCGAAGGGCCGTGCTTCGCACTCTTCGAAATCACGCGGTTGTTCGAGTCGGGCGACAGCAACGAGCAACTCTTCGACATGCTCCGCCAGGGGCTTACGCCCTCAGCGCAGCGCCCGAAGACGGACGCCTCGGATCGGCTCGAAATGCTTCCGATTCCCGGTGACGACAGACAGCCCGTGCTCGATCGCCGTCGCCGCGATCAGTGCGTCGGGAAGCCGGACTCCGAACTCACGGGCGATGCGTCCCCCGCGCTCGGCGATAGCACGGTCCACGGGGATCTCGCGGAATGGGGCGAGGAGCTGGACGGTGAGGTCGGTTGCGGTGTTGCCGGTGACCAGCTCGGCCCGCGTGATCACGGAGTAGTGCACGCGATGGCGTCCTGGCCTCAACTCGACCGTGCCGCGAAGATGGTTGATGAAGATATCAGTATCTACGAGGAGGTCAGCCACGATGCCAGTCGTCACGAGAACGAATGAACGCGTCCGGGGCGGCGCCGAAGGTGTTCGTCAGAGCCTCACTGGGGTCGAGTTCGTCACCGAGGTACTCGTCAACGGCTTCGCGCACGAACTCGGCCATCGTGACTCCCTTTCTTGCCGCAGCCCGGTCGATCCGTTCACGTTGTTCTTGGGTGAAGTAGATCTGGGTCCTTGTCGCTGACATACATCGTCAACATACATCGCCAACTCCGTGTGATCAACACTCCCACCTTTCCCCGAAGGCAACGAGTTCTGTGTCGCATGAGACGCCCACGCCACTGGCGACGATGATGGAAGTATGAGCGGCACTGACCAAGGCTCCGAAACTCCGAGTTGGTTGCGGGCACCGATGACCGACGCCGCGCAGATCGCCGCGAGATACGACGAGTGGGCGCAGACCTATGAGCATGAATTGCTCCACGAGTGGCGCTACCAAGCGCCGGCTGTCGCTGCTCGGCTCCTTGCTGATGCCGGCATGGTGAGTCCCGTACTCGATGTCGGGTGCGGCACCGGCCTCGTCGGTCGGTTCCTGAACGACGCAGGGTTCGACACGATCGACGGTGTTGACCTGTCGCCGGCATCGTTGGAGTCGGCCCGCGCCTGCGGTGTGTACCGCGAACTCGCGCTCGCCGACTTCAACAGCGGACCGCTCCCGTTTCCGGACAGCACCTACGCGGCCGTGATCTGTGTCGGCGTGCTGAGCTATGCCGTGGACCCCGGCGCGGTCGTCGGGGAGTTCTGCCGTCTCGTCGAGCCGGGCGGACGACTGGTCTTCACCCACCGGATGGATCTCTGGGAACAGCAGGACTTTGGCGGGATTTTGCTCGCTCATCAAGAGTCTGGCGTCCTGCATGACCTTGCGTGGTCGGAACCGAGCGAGTACATGCCGGGCAACGAAGAACTCTCCGACATCCGCATCCGATACGTCACAGCCTCGGTCTCCGCCACCACCGCGCGGTAGGTCCCGGGAATCCTTCCGCTACATTCCGGTCATGGCGCCGCTCGTCCTCGTGCATGGAATCACCGAGTCGAAGCATTCATGGGATCCGCTCGTCGACGCGCTCTCCGTCGACCCGTCTTCCAAAGAGCAGCGGACGGTTCTCGCTGTTGACCTGCGCGGTCATGGCCAGGCCACCCGAACACCGCCGTTCGATCTGGTGGCCATGACGACCGACGTGCTGACGGAAATGGGAACGGCGGGCATCGCACCACGCGACGCGGTGCTCATCGGTCACTCGCTCGGCGGGACGGTGGTCACCGCCATGGCCTCGGTGGCAGAGTTCCGCGGGGTGATCAACGTCGACCAACCGCTCAAGCTCGCCGACTTCCAAACCGGTTTGCGTCAGCTGGAACCGATGTTGCGAGGCGATCAGGCCAGCTTCGAAGCGGCAATTGCCATGGTGTTCGATGGCCTGCGTGGCCCCTTGCCCCCTGAGCAGTTCGGACGTCTCACCGCACTCCGTCGGCCGGAGCAGGACGTGGTGCTCGGCGTCTGGGACCCGGTCCTCACACTCCCTGCGGGCGACCTCGATGCCATGGTGGTGGCAATGACGACGACCATCGCCAGCCCGTACCTTTCCCTGCACGGGATCGACCCGGGTTCGGAGTACGCGACGTGGCTCGCCGTTCACATCAGGGGTGCCGTCGCCGAACTGTGGCCTGAACATGGCCACTACCCGCATCTCGTCGACTCGACCCGATTCGTCGACCGGGTCAACGCGTTCATCGACTCCATCGGGAGCTGACGCAGTCGCCGTCGTCTTGGTGTGTCCTGCCGCGGATCTCTACCCTGGCGGGTGATCGCTCGGTTCGCGGGCTCGGGGAGTGCACGATGGCAATGGAATCAACCGCTGTGTCCACCACCGGTGCGGCCGCGTCCGGAACGACGACGGACTTCGATGTGGTCGTCGTTGGCGCCGGTTTCGCCGGCATGTATTTGCTTCACCGACTTCGCAACCTCGGCTTCTCCGCTCGGGTGCTGGAGGCCGCAGACGACGTAGGGGGCACGTGGTACTGGAACCGGTATCCGGGAGCGCGGTGCGACGTCGAGAGCGTCGACTACTCCTTCGACTTCGACCCGGAACTCGAAACGGAATGGACGTGGTCGGAGCGCTATGCCGCGCAGCCCGAGATCCTTCGCTACGCCCAGTTCGTCGCCGATAAGCACGACCTGCGACGCGACATCGAGTTCTCGACCCGTGTGGACTCCGCTGTGTGGAGTGATGACACGTCGAGTTGGGCCGTCAACACTTCTCGGGGCACCCGGGTCACCTGCCGCTTCTACGTGATGGCCACGGGCTGCCTCTCCGTTCCCAAGGAGGTCGACATCGAAGGTGCTGATCGGTTCGCCGGTCCGAAGTACTGGACGAGTCGTTGGCCGCACGAAGGCGTCGACTTCACCGGGATGAGGGTCGGCGTCATCGGCACGGGATCGTCGGCGATCCAGTCGATCCCGATCATCGCCGCGCAGGCCGCTCAATTGACGGTGTTCCAGCGCACGCCGAACTTCTCGATTCCTGCGTACAACGGGCCGGTGTGGCCGGAGAAGCGTGCCGCCTACGACGCCGATCCGGTCGCGTACCGGCACGCAGCGCGGCGCTCGGGGGGCGGCGTCCCGCTCCCCGAACCAACCGTCAGCGCGCGTAGCGTCTCGGAACAGGAACGGAACCTTGCGTTCGAGGAGGCGTGGAGGCGCGGTGGGATCATGGAGTTCCTCCGGACGTACAACGACCTCGTCGTCAATGTCGAGGCGAATGAGCTCCTCGCCGAGTTTGTCCGCAACAAGATCCGGGCGGCGGTGCACGACCCCGTCACCGCGGAGATGCTCTGCCCGAAGGACTATCCGATCGGGACGAAACGGCTCTGCGTCGACACGAACTACTACGAGACCTACAACCTGCCCCACGTCCGTCTCGTCGATCTCCGTCAGCACCCCATCGCGACGATCACCGAGAGCGGTGTCGACCTGATCGACGAATCGTTCGAGTTCGACGCGATCGTGTTCGCCACCGGGTTCGATGCGATGACGGGAGCGATCGTCAGCGTCGACATCGAAGGGCGTGGCGGGCTCACCCTCAAAGACGGCTGGGCCGACGGGCCGAGGACCTACCTCGGGCTGATGACCGCCGGGTTCCCGAATCTGTTCATGGTGACCGGACCGCAGAGTCCGTCGGTTCTCTCCAACATGATCGTTTCGATCGAACAGCACGTCGAGTGGATCACGGACTGCCTCGTCCAGATGCGGGCCGAGAACTCTGCCGTGATCGAGCCGACCGAGACGGCGGTGAACGGCTGGGTGCAGCATGTCAACGACTTCGCCGACATCAGCCTCATGCCCAAGGCGAACTCCTGGTACATGGGTGCAAACGTGCCCGGGAAAGCGCGTGTGATCCTTCCGTATCCGGGCGGCGTCGATCGCTATCGCATCGTGTGTGACGAGGTGATGGCCAACGATTATCTGGGGTTCATCCGGCGTGGACCGGACGCCACCAAGGTGAACGACGGAGTCGTTCGAAGACTGCAGCCCGATGTCGGCATCATGCTCGAGATGATGGCCAGCTTCGGTCTTCCACCGCTCGAGTCGATGTCGCCAGCCGATGTCCGGAACTTCATCAAGGCGTCCTCGGCGATGAGTCCGCCAGGACCCGAGGTCGCAAGCGTCACCGACGGGGTGTTTCCCGGTCCGGCCGGTGAGCTCTCGTATCGTCGGTACGCACCGGTTGGTGACGGACTGCGTCCGATCATCGTGTACTTCCACGGTGGGGGATGGCTCTTCGGCGGTCCCGATTCGGACGATCCGTTCTGCCGCGACCTCTGCGTCCGGTCCGACGCCGTCGTTGTGTCGGTCGACTACCGCCATGCACCGGAGGATCGGTTCCCCGCTGCCGCCGACGACGCGCTGGCCGCGCTCCGATGGGTGTCGGAACATGCCGACACCCTCGGTGGCCGGGCCGATGAGCTCGTCGTGGCGGGATGGAGCGCGGGAGGCAACCTTGCTGCCGTCGTTGCGCAACGGGCCCGTGACGAGGGTGGACCGCGGATCGCCGCGCAGCTCCTCGTCTGTCCGGTCACCGATGCCGACTTCTCCCGGCCGTCGTATGTCGAAAACGGCCAGGGGAAGGGCCTCACGGCGTCGGTCATGGCGTGGTTCTGGGACAATTATGTCGACCCGGCCGATCGGTCGAACCCGCGTGCGTCGCCCCTGCGCGCCGAGAGCCTCGCCGGCCTCCCACCCGCAGTCGTGGTCACGTGTGAGTTCGATCCGCTGCGCGACGAGGGTGATGCCTACGCTGCCGGGCTGGCGGCTGCGGGCGTACCGGTGCGACATATCCGCGCACGTGGCCACATCCACACCTCACTACTGGCCGTCGACCTGATGCTCTCCGGTGCACCGGTGCGCGCCGGGATGGTCGAAGCGCTGCTTGCCGCGCTGCGTTCCCCGGCAGCGCTCAGCTCGACCTGATCGGCCCGGTCCGGACTACCGTCGCGTGCACATGCAACCACTCCTGTTTCTCTGGTGCGCTCTCGCGGTGCTCGCCCTCGTGCTCACGGTGTGGGCCGTCAGCGTTCGGATCCGCGACGCAAGCATCATCGACATCTTCTGGGGCTTCGGTTTCGTGGTGATCGCCTGGGTCGCGTTCCTGGTCACACCGGGAACGGGAGACGATCGACAACGGCTGATCCTGTTCGTCACGACTGTGTGGGGCCTACGTCTCACGTTGCATCTCGCCCGGCGCAACATCGGCAAAGGCGAGGACTTCCGCTATCAGGCCATGCGCAGGAAGCACGGCGAGAGATTCGCGATCATAAGCCTACGTACGGTGTACCTGACGCAGGGTGTACTGATGCTCATTGTGGCTCTCCCCGTGATGGTCGGTTCGATGAACTCGCGGGTCCAGTGGCGTCCGCTGCTGTACATCGGAGTGGCCGTCTGGCTGATCGGGGTGCTCTTCGAAACAATCGGTGACCTTCAGCTCACGGCGTTCAAGCGAGACCCCGCGAACGCCGGGAAGGTGCTGCGGACCGGACTGTGGGCGTGGACCCGTCACCCGAACTACTTCGGAGATGCGCTCGCCTGGTGGGGCATCTGGTTGATCGCGTGCACCCATCGGTGGGGGCCGCTCACCATCGTCGGCCCGATCGCCATGACGGTGTTGCTGCGACGCGTCTCCGGTGTCCCGATGCTGGAGAAGACGATGAGTCGGCGCCGTCCCGACTACGCCGCCTACGTTGCTTCGACAAGTGCCTTCATCCCGCGTCCCCCGAAGCGTTGACCACCGCCACGTGCCGTTCCGTGGTTTCCGATGAACGCCCCGGCACTCGATATCGACCTTCTTGCCCCGGCGGCGATTGAGGACCCCCACGCCTATTTCCGGCCCATCCGGGAGCATGCACCGATCGCGTGGAGCGAACGTCACCGCGCCTGGATCATCACCGGCCACCCCGAGCTCGATGCAGCATTCCGTAACCCGCGCTTCTCCACGGAACGCATGGGAGCGTTCAAAGCGCGTCTGACCGGATCTCGCGCCGAGGCACTGGCGAAGGCGGTGGCGCTCCTCGACGGCTGGATGCTCTTCCACGAACCGCCGGAGCACACCCGGTTGCGGGCACCGCTCTCCCGGGCATTCAC
>JANPDB010000056.1:0-4657 GCA_031431255.1 Acidimicrobiia bacterium
CGCCGGTGGTGAGCACGTTGT
Organism: Acidimicrobiia bacterium; assembly: GCA_031431255.1. Taxonomy (GTDB): domain Bacteria; phylum Actinomycetota; class Acidimicrobiia; order Acidimicrobiales; family JANYDT01; genus JANLQX01. The sequence continues at coordinate 22 of JANPDB010000056.1, forward strand.
CGATCAGATACACCCGGCTTCGCCAGTGGTCGAAGGCCGCGACCGATCCGACGACCGAGAACACGGCATCGGGCAGTCCGGTGTGATCCTGCGGAGGGTTCGGGAGACGTTCGATCTCCCGGATGGTGTCGTAGCCGAAGTAACCGACGATGCCGCCCGTCAGCGGCGGGATGTCGGGGTGCTGCGGACCGCGGTAGTGGGCAAGGAGGCCGTCGAGACAGGCGAGGACACCCTTGTCGGTCGGCACGGCAATGGGTAGCGCGCCGTTCGTCACGGTGAGCGTGGCAACGCCGTTCGCGTCTCGACGGGACACGACGGTGGCGGCGGCGTTGCGGCCGACGAACGAAAACCGGCCCCACCTTCCACCGTGTTCGACCGACTCGAGAAGGAAGCCCGGGCGATCACCGACGAGCTTGGCGAACGCAGCAACGGGGGTTTCGAGATCGCCCATCATCTCGCGCCACACCGGGACGACCGTATGTGTTGCGGCGAGCGCAAGGAATTCCGGCAGAGAGGGATTCAGCTTGTCCACGATGTCGTCAGCTCGCCCAGGAGTCGGCCTGGGACGACGCCGCGGCCCCATCGCCGAAGCCCCGGTAGAAGCAGGTGCGTTCACCGGTGTGGCAGGCGCCGCGGCCTTCCTGGTCGACGACGAAGAGGAGGGTGTCACCGTCGCAGTCGTAGAACGCCCGACGGACGAACTGCCGGTCTCCGGAGGTGTCGCCTTTGCGCCACACCTCGGAGCGTGACCTCGACCAGAACACCGTTCGGCCCTCGTCCATCGTCTGACGAAGCGTTTCCGCTGTCATCCAGGCCATCATGAGAACCTGGCCGTTGTCGGCGTCCTGCACAATTGCCGCCACCAGCCCGTGGTCGTTGTATCGCACCGCAGCGAGCTGCTCGTCGGTCGCACGAAGGGGAACAGCGGTGAAGGTCATCGGCTCCAACCCTACCGGCGGGGTGTGGCGTGACCCGTGCGTTTCCCGGCCGTCCCATTCAGGGGTGTCCGAGGCCGCCGTGTTGATCGAAATCAATCTTGTGGACCACGCGGCATTCGCCGAACATGGGTGCATGACCACGCCAGCGCTGCAACGAAAACTCGCGGAGGAGTTCACGTTCCAGATCGGTGGCTGCGAGACCATCGGGTCAGCGCTTTACGCTGAGCTCTGCCGTTACGGTGCCGAGGATGTCGCGTCGGGTGGTCCGGTGTGGGAGGCGATGACCCAGCACGCCCACCTCCGGTTCGGGCTGGCCTCGCCGCTACGGTTCCTCGCCGCCCTCCACCGCTCTGCCCTGCGCGGCGATTCCCCGGCGTTGGCCCGCCACTATCCGTCGTGTGGCGGCACGCCGGGAACGACCCTGCGGGAGGACTTCCTGGCCTCAACCGCTCAGCACACTCAACGCATTGGCGCGGAGCTCGACTGGGGCGTGCAGACGAACGAAGTGGTCCGAACCTCGGCGCTGTACCCCGGCCTTGCGCACATCTCTGGTCTCGCCGGGCTACCAGTCGTGCTGCGTGAGATCGGTTCCAGCGCCGGGCTGAACCTTCGTCTCGACCGCTTCCGCTTTTCCCAGGAAGGGTGGTCGATCGGCGATGCGTCCAGCGCTGTCGAGATCGTCGACCGTTGGGGCGATCGCACCCCACATGCGTCGGGGGCGACCATCGTCGACCGCGCCGGATGCGACCCCGAGCCCATCGATACGACGACCGACGACGGCGCCCTGCACCTACTCGGCTTCCTCTGGCCCGATCAGCTCGACCGTCGCGCACGGACGCTCGCCGCCATCGAGATCGCGCGCCGGTTCCCGGCACGCCTCGAGCAGGCCAATGCCGAGGATTGGCTCGGCCGAGAGCTCGGGCAACGGGCCGAGGGGTCCGTCACGGTGGTCATGCATTCCATCGTCTGGCAGTACATCGACAAGGACGAACGGGCGCGCATCACCGACCTCATCGAATCCGTCGGCGCAACGGCCACACCTGACGCGCCCGTGGCCTGGATGTCCTTCGAGCCACATGAACCCGATCCTGCCCATGCCGCCCTCAGGCTCCGCTACTGGGACGGCCGATCGGCCGAAGGAGCGCCCACCCTTCTGGCCGAGTGCGGCTACCACGGCCAGTGGGTCCGCTGGCTCGCCTGACCGTGCTCGCCGCAGTCTCTCGCCGCACATCGAGCCCTTCTTGCCGCACATCGAGCGTTTCGAGCCTTGAACGGGCCGATTTTCGGCGATGTGCGGCCACGCGAGGTGGATCTGCGGCGACGACGGGACTGCAACGACGACGGTCGAGGGCGTCGGCGGAGTGCTGCTTCAGCTGGCAACGCTTCCGGAGTCGGGCTGGGTTCGTGAGGGACGTTTGCTGCGCACGATCGCTCCGGCCTTGTTGGCCGTCGACTCGATCAGTTCCAGCAGATCCGCACCGGTCGGGACGGCTCCGGCGATCGACGCGGCGCGACTGAGGTGGTAGCGCAGCATGCCGAGATCGGGGGCGCCATCGGCCAGACGCGATGACGCCTTCGCCGCCGCGGGAGCTTGGTTCAGGTTCCGAACGATGTGCAGCACCTGCAGGACGCGCAGGACCTGATAGCTGATGTCGAGCTCCCACCACCGGAACCCCTGACGAGCGCTCCGGGGGTAGTGGTGATGGTTGTTGTGCCAGCCTTCACCCAGGGTCAGCAGGGCGATCAGCCAGTTGTTTCGGCTCGAGTCGGTGGTGGCGTAGCGCCGTCCGCCGAAGAGGTGGGCGAACGAGTTCACCGAGAACGTTGCGTGCCACAACAGCACCGTCGACCCAAAGAAGCCGACGACGAGGCCGCTCCAGCCAGCGATGAGGAAGCTGAGCGTGCCCAGGAAGACAGGTCCGACCCAGTCGTGGGAGTTGAGCCAGCGCAACTCAGGGAAACGGGAGAAGTCGGCAATTGCTTCATGGTCGGTCTCGTCGAAGCGACCGGAGATGATCCAGCCGATGTGGCTCCACCAAAAGCCCTGCTGGGGCGAGTGGGGGTCGCGCTCGGTGTCGGTGTAGCGGTGGTGGTCGCGGTGGTGCGACGCCCACCACAGTGGACCCTGCTGGACTGCCGTCAGCCCGCCGAACGCCATCAGGAACTGGGGGACGCGACGCATCTGATACGCCCGATGGGCGAAGTACCGATGGTACCCGGCGGTGATGAAGAACATCCTGGTCACGTACAGCACCGCCCCGAGGATCAACGCCTTACGGGTGACGCCGGTGAACACCGCGAGCAGCGGCACAAGGTTGGCGAGGAGGAACGGGGCCGACGCCTTCCAGGTCCGAGGAACGCGGAGGGAGGACGTGAGCGGGACGGCGCGTCGGGGAAGCATGGTGGATCTCCAGGGGGATGTCCCTACCTACCGGTCGGTAGGCTGATCCTTCGACGGTAGCAGCACCCCGCCACCAACTCGGTGGACTGCAGAACCATGCCAGCGGCGACTCGAGCGTAGGACCGGACTACTCCGCGGGCAGTTCACCGCCGGTGTGGGCATAGGTCTTGTTGGTGATCCACCAGCGACCGTTGATTCGCGCCACCGTGAAGTAGTCGACAAAGTCACAGCCGAGGTAATCGGTCTCGACGAGCACGGCGACGCCGGCATCGCCCACGACATCGATGGTTCGCACGACGGCCTTGTAGTTCGGGCCGGCAAAGCCCGGCTGGGCTTCGACCATCGCAGTGAACTCGGTGATCGGTTCGTAGGTGTCCATGGCTCCGATGTGGCCGAACATCCACGCATTCGGATGAAACGCTTGTCGCATCTTGTCGCCGTCGCCGTTGGATCCGTCGATATAGAGCTGGATCAGGGCGCGGACGTCGTCGAGATCGTTCACATGGTCGAGCATCGTGGTTCCTCCTTGACAGGCGCGGTGCCCCTGCACCACCACCTCACCATGACGCAACGCCGTCACCCCGTCTGTAACCGCGATCACACAGTCGGCGAAAGGCCAGGCAGGAGGTCGACCGGACCCTCGACGCGACTCGTCGAGGCCGTCACGGATTGCGCACCGGGCGTCAGGCCGACGCCTCGAAGCCCGCCTCGTCGATAGCCGCCCGGATCGCCGCGTCATCGAGCGATGTACCGCTGACCACGACCGCTTTCGTGTCGAGATCGACCGCCACGTCGGTGACCCCGGGAACGGCACGCACCTCGGTGTTGACTGCGGCGACGCAGTGCCCGCACGTCATCCCCGAGACGGTGTAGGTGAGGGTGGAGGTTGCGGTCATGGAGTACTCCTCGTCGATCTTGGCCGAAGCGGCATACGGTGTAACCGTACCAACGCACGCTTCGTTCCCGCAGGCCGTGACTTCGCAGGCGCGCTCCGGACCAACTTCAGAGATACAGGCCGGTGGTGCCGTCGATGCGGTCGGCGGCCACGCCGTGAATGTCGCGCTCACGGAGAAGGAGGTAGTCCTCGCCGCTCACTTCGACCTCGTAGCGGTCCTCGGGGTTGAACAGCACGCGATCACCGGGCTGGATGAGCCGTACGCTCGGGCCGACGGCGACCACCTCGGCCCAGGCCAGGCGTCGGGAGATCTGCGCGGTGGAGGGGATGAGCAAGCCGCCTTTCGACAGCCGCTCGCCGTCGGATGCCGGGATCTGGACGAGGACCCGATCGGCCAGCATC
>JANPDB010000057.1:0-5338 GCA_031431255.1 Acidimicrobiia bacterium
GATTGCTCCAAGCGAATCGTGGCTCGTTCGTCACTTCGGCCCGAAGGCCTCTGCTCCGTACGCACGGCTGCGGTCTTTCGACAGCGGTCGTGTTGCGAACCTGCACCTCACCGTTCCGCTCGTCTCGACGTCCGCCCCACCCCGTCACGAGGCCGAAACCTCGTTGCGTTTTGCGTTGCGTTCGCCGTCGTTGCTGATCGGCTGAAGACAGCGTGCTGGAGAGGATTTCCCAGGTCAAGGGGACGGCGCGAGATCCCCAGGTTGTCCCACGAACTTCTGCGATATCCCCGTCCGCGTACGAGTTGTTCACCTGTTGGACACAGGCTTGTGCACAGGTTCGTTCATGAATCGACGCGATTTCCGGCGCCGCCACGACGCACGCGCCATCATGGCGAACATGGGAGAACTGAACTTCGGCCGACTCCTCCGGCGGACGACGGCGGTCTACGCCGAGGAGCCGGCGATCCATGATCTTGGGAACGGCCATCATGCAACCTACGCCGAACACCTCGAGCGGATCGAGCGTCTCTGCGCGGTCATCGCCGGCTTGGGGGTCGGCCCCGGCGACCGGCTCGGAGTGCTTGCCGGCGGCAGTCACGTCTACATCGAATTGTGGCATGCAGCTCTCGCCGGAGCGGCGGTGCTCAATCCGCTCAACACCCGCCTCGCCCCCGACGAACTCGTCTATATCCTCAACGACTCCGACACCGAGGTGCTCCTCGTCGACGCGACCTTCGCCACAATCGTGCACGATCTGCGACGACGTGTTCCCCTGCTCCGACGAGTGGTGCTCATCGGAACCGCGGAGGCCCCGTGCGACGCTCGCCTGGATGACCTGATGGCGTCGGCGATCCCGGCCGGGCTCCCCTCGGAGCCGTTCGACGACGCTCCGTGCGTCCTCATGTACACGGGCGGCACGACCGGCCTGCCGAAAGGCGTCGTCCTCAGCCAGGCCGCCGTGTGCCTCGTGATCTACCGCATGCAGATGAGCGCTCGGTTCGGCGCACGGCAGCGGTACCTCGCCTTCATGCCGATGTTCCATGTCGGCGGCATTGCTTCGTGGGGCCTGTTCCTTCCCCATGGCGGGCTCACCGTGGTACTTCCGGCGTTCGAGGCCGGAGCCGTCAATGCGGCGATCCGAGAGCACGCCATCACCTCCATCGGAGCGGTCCCGACGATGTTGGCGATGATGATGCAGCATCCGTCGTACGAGCCGTCGATGATGGCCTCGCTCGAACTGGCGATGTACGGCGCCGCGCCGATGCCACCCGAGTTGCTCCGGCGGTGGATGTCCACCTTCCCGCACCTGGAGTTCTTCCAGGCCTACGGGATGACGGAATGCGCGGCGACGGTCACCGGGCTACTTGCCGAGGACCATCGGCGCGGCGGTGACATCCTTCGGTCCGTCGGCCGCCCAATGCCCGGTTGTCTCATCGAAATCCGCGATCCGGAGAGCGGCGTCCCCCTTCGCCAGGGTGAGACCGGCGAGATCTACGTGAAGTGCGGGTCGGTCATGACCGGCTACTGGAACAAGCCGGCGGCCACGGCCGAAGCGATCGTCGACGGCTGGTACCGCACCGGTGATGCCGGACGACTCGACCCGGAAGGGTTCTTGTTCATGGCCGACCGGGTGAAGGACATGATCGTCTCCGGGGCCGAGAACGTGTACTCACTCGAAGTGGAGAACGCCATCAGCTCCCACCCGGCGGTGATCCAGGTTGCCGTCGTCGGGGCCCCCGACCCGATCTGGGGGGAGGTGGTGCACGCGTTCGTCGTGTGTGCCCCTGGGTCTGTCGACCCCGCGGAGCTCGACGCCCACGCCCGTCGCACCATTGCCGGGTTCAAGGTGCCGAAACGTTGGACCTTCCAGACCGAACCGCTCCCCCTTTCGGCCGCCGGCAAGGTCTTCAAGCGCACGCTTCGCGAGCGCGCCCGGGAAGGCTGACCCAACAGGGAAGCGATAGGGCGACCCGCTAGGCGCAGGGGACGGAGGCCGAGTACACCATTCGCCTGCCAAGGCCCTTCGATATCTACACTAAGCAAATGTCCCGGCAGAGCGCAGATCGGCCGGGATCTCGCCGATCAGATCCCCAATGACTGCCGTCGAGCCCCTCGTTCCGGCGTCCCCGACATCGGCAACATCGGACGTTCAGCACTCGATGACCGACCGGGCGAGCAACGCGGCATTTGGCCTGCTGCTCCCCACCTCCTGGATGGCGTTCGCGGTTTCCGTGTTCCTTCGGCCCCATCGCGGGCAGTTCAATGCGTGGCTGGACGCCGGTCTCTACAACGTGCCGTTCGGCATCGCCGCCGCCGCATGTCTCGTCCGATCGCAGCGAAACGCCGTTCCCACAGCGGGGTGGCGTCCCCTTGGAGCTGGCCTGATCATCTTCATGGCGGGAAACGTCTACGGAAGCCTGGTGGTCGGCGAACGGGAGATCTTTCCTTCACCGGCGGACGCGATGTGGCTCTCGTTCTATGTCCTGGCGTACGTCGCCATCGTGCAGATGATCCGCCAGCGGACGACCCGTTTCCATGCGAGTTCGTGGCTCGACGGCGGTGTCGGTGGGCTGGGCGCTGCTGCGCTCGTCGTGGCCCTCGCGTTGGGACCGGCACTGAGCATGACGAAAGGCCGCCTCGGCGTGGTCGCCACAACCCTGGCCTACCCGACGGCCGACATCATCATGATCGTGATCTTGGTGACCGCCGGCGTCGCCCTTCGCCAGCTCGATCTTTCGTTCTCCCTTCTGATCATCGGATTTACGATCTTCGGAGTCACCGATGCCGTTTACCTGTTCAAGCAATCGGCCGGCACGTATGTCGAGGGAGGCGTGCTTGACGCCTGCTGGCCGTTGGCGGCGATCGTCATCGGCTACGCAGCAGTGGAGCGGAGCACGATCCCGGTGCCCACCGCCGACTCCCGTCCACGTCTGTTGTTCCCGGTCGCGTTCACCACGACGTCGATCGCCCTCCTGACGTTCGGCCAACGCCACGAGATTTCGACCGTCGCGATCTTGCTTGCGTTGTCGGCACTCGTCGTCGCGTCCATCCGCGTTTCGATCACTTTTCGGGAAGTGCAGGCCCTCGCCCAGAGCCGCCTCGAGGCCCGGACGGACGAACTCACCGGGCTGGCCAATCGACGCCAGATGTTGGAGTCGCTTGTCGAGGTCGTCAAGGAATCGGGCCACTCGTCGGCCCTGCTGATGATCGACCTCGACAACTTCAAGGAGATCAACGATTCGCTCGGTCACATTGCGGGCGACGATCTGCTCCTTGCCGTCGGCCGACGGTTTCGTCGCGCCATTCCTGGCGGCGCGCTCCTCGCCAGAATTGGCGTGGACGAGTTCGCGGTGCTCGTGAAGTGGTCGGGTCCGGAGGAGGGCATCGAACTGGGCCGGTGCCTACGGGAGGTGCTACGCGATCCCTTTGACATCGCAGACACCCGCGTGACGATCGACGCCAGCATCGGAGTCGCCGGCGCTCCCACGCACGCCGACAACGCTCCCTTGCTGCTTTCCCGCGCCGACATCGCCATGTTTCGGGCGAAACGCCTACGAACCGGCGTCGAATCGTTCTCGGCGGACATCGATACTGCGAGCCCCGACCGTCTAGCGCTCCTCACCGAACTGCGAACGGCGTTCGGTGCAGAGCAGTTCGTTGTCCACTACCAACCGCAGTGGGACCTGCGCAACGGTGACGTCACAGGCGTCGAGGCACTCGTGCGGTGGCGCCACCCGGCCCGCGGGCTCGTTCCGCCAGACCTTTTCCTCCCGCTCATCGAGCAGGCGAATCTCATGGGCGCGCTGACGGGCGTCGTCCTTCGCCGAGCAGTGATCGACTGCTCGGCCCTGCACCAGAAAGGTCATCCGCTGCGCGTCTCCGTCAACGTCTCAGCGTCCGACTTGATCGGCGACGACCTGCCAGAACTCGTCGACACATTGCTCCGTCAGCAACATCTCGAGCCGAGCGCGATCGCCATCGAGATCACCGAGAACTCGATCATGACGGATCGTGTTCGGAGCCTTGCAACCCTGCACCACCTCCGCGCCCTGGGTGCGCATGTTTCCGTCGACGATTACGGCACCGGTCAAGCGTCGCTTTCCTATGTCCGTGATCTCCCGATCAGCGAACTGAAGCTGGATCGCGCGTTCCTGAAAGGCGTCCCGTTCGACAAGCACAACGCCGCCATCATCCGGTCCACCATCGAACTCGCCCATGCGCTGGGCCTGCCGATCGTCGCCGAAGGAGTCGAGGACGCCTCGGCCTTGGCGTTTCTCCGCGACCTCGGCTGCGATCTCGGCCAAGGGTTCCACATCGCTCCGCCGCTTCCCTTCGACGAGCTCTGTGAGTGGTTGGCAACCGTCTCGACTTCTCGTTTCGATACGCAGCACGAAGGTTCTTCGACCTAACCTCTCGCCTCGTGGAACAGCGAGCACTTGGCACAACCGGTATCGACGTCGGCGCGATTGCCTACGGATGTTGGCGATTCGGCGGGGCCGACCTCGCCACCGCCACCCGTCGCATCGAGACTGCGCTCGACTGCGGTATGACGCTCATCGACACCGCCGACGTCTATGGCCTCGATAACGGCTGCCCGTGGGGTGCGGCGGAATCGTTGCTCGGCGACGTGCTGGCCGCTACCCCGGCGCTCCGAACCCGCATGATCCTGGCCACGAAGGGCAGCATCCAGCTCGAGCGCGGAATCGGGAAGGGCGTCCCGTACGACACGTCGGCGGCACACATCGCGGCGGCATGCGACGCGTCGCTCACCCGCCTACAAACCGATGTGATCGACCTTTATCAGATCCATCGGCCCGATCTTCTGACCCACCCAACCGAAACTGCCGGTGCGCTCGCCGCGCTCGTGCGCGCTGGGAAGGTTCGCCATATCGGCGTCTCGAACTACACCGCAGCACAGGTAACTGCTCTGCGCGCTTACCTTCCTGACGACGTGCCGTTGCAGACAGTGCAGCCAGAGTTCTCCGTCACCCATTTGGACGCTATCGACGATGGCGTGCTCGACCAGGCCATGGAGCTCGGCCTCACGCCGCTGGCCTGGAGCCCGCTGGGCGGCGGCAGCCTGGTGTCCGACGATCCGGCCGACGCGACGACAGCCGCGGTTCGAGCGCTCTTGGACGAACTGGCCGAGAAGCACGGCGCCACCCGCAGCCAGATCGCCCTCGCCTTCGTGCTCGCCCATCCGGCCAAAGTGATCCCGATCATCGGCACGGGCAAGCCCGAGCGCATACTCGAGTCTGCGCGTGCCGCAGATATCGTCCTGGCCAAGGACGACTGCTATCGCCTCATCGCCGCCGCCGGACGGCACCTGCCGTGAGTC
>JANPDB010000058.1:0-5441 GCA_031431255.1 Acidimicrobiia bacterium
GACCGGGCGAAGCAGCCGGTACTCGACCTCGATGTGCTCCAGCGCGTCTTCGGCCTCCGCACGCGAGGACGCGAGGACCAACGCAACGGGGTCGCCGACCATCCGCACGCGACCGGTGGCCAGGGGCCAGAACACCGGCGAGTAGAGGCCGGCCAACATGGCGAAGTTCACGAACGGATTCGTCTTCGCCTTCATCTCCTCACCGGTGTACACGGCCACGACCCCGGGCGAGCGACGCGCCTTCGCAACATCGACGCGGACGATCTCGGCGTGGGGATGCGGGCTCCGCAGGAACGCGGCGTGGACCATGCCGTCGACGACAACGTCGGCGACGTAGGCGCCCTTGCCAATCAGGAGCCGACGGTCTTCCTTCCGGGTCACGCTCGACCCGACGAGCTTGCCGACGAGTGACGCTCTCACTTCGCCGCCCCATTCGCATCGGTGAGAGGCCCGAGCGCCTCCGTGATTGCCGCCTCGATGCTCTCGAGGATCGAGGAATAGCCGGTGCAGCGACAGAGATTGCCGGAGATCTCGGCGCGGAGAGCGTCCCGGGTCAGCGGCTCGCCTCGGTCGATCAGTGTCTGCGCGGTGAGGATGAACCCGGGTGCGCAGAACGCGCATTGGAACCCGTGATGGTCCATGAACGACTGCTGAAGCGGCGACAGGGTTCCGTCGGGGGCGGCGAGCCCTTCGATGGTGGTGACGGCGACGCCGTCGGCCTGCACCGCGAGCGTCAGGCACGACCGCACCGCGGCACCGTCGAGCAGCACCGTGCACGCCCCGCACACCCCGTGCTCGCACCCGAGATGGGTACCGGTCAGCCGAAGGTCCTCACGAAGGAAATCGGCGAGCGATGTGCGCACGGGCACGTCGCGTTCCACCTTCGTCCCGTTGACCATCAGCGACACCGCGGCCGACACCGACCCGCTTTCGTTCGTGCTCACGCCGCGTCTCCAGAAATCGTGGCCGCGTCAGATGCGAACCCCTGCAATGTGCGGGCCAGGACGACACCGGCGACGTGGCGCCGATATGCCGGTGAGGCGTGATTGTCACCTGGTGGGTCGAGTTCCTCGCGCAGCGCAGCAACGGCGGTCGTGATCGTGTCTCGCGTGAGCGTCCGCCCCCGGAGCGCGCCCTCCGCATTCGTGGCACGAACTGCGGTCGACCCCACGGCGAACAGCGCGAGGGCGACATCGTCGATCGATCCGGTGCGGTCACGTCGCAACGACGCCGCGAGCCCGACCATGGCGTAGTCGCCGTGGCGACGACTCACCTCGTTGACGGCGGTCACGGTGCCGGGTGCCACTGCGGGGAACCGGACTTCACACAGCAGCTCATCCGGAGCGAGAGACGTTGTGAGGAACCCTTGAAAGAAGTCGCGGGCGGCGATGATCCGTTCCCCGCGAACGGACCGAGCGACCAAGGACGCGTCGAGCGCGAGCGCGATGGCAGGAAGCTCCGCCGCAGGGTCGGCATGGGCGAGGCTGCCGCACACCGTGCCGCGATTGCGAACCGCCCGATGGGCGATCCAGGGCATCGCATCGGCAAGCAGCGGGGCGTGCCTCCGAACCACGGGAGCGTCCTCCACCTGAGCATGGGTGACTGTCGCACCGACGCGGACAACACCGGCGTCGTGGGCGAGAACGGCAAGTCCGCTCACCCGGGAGATGTCGACGAGGTGTTCCGACTGCCCCAATCGCAGTGCCATCACCGGCAACAGCGACTGCCCGCCGGCCAGGACCTTCGCATCGCCACCGAGGCGTCCGAGCAACTCGACCGCCTCATCGAGCGATGTCGGCCGGTGATAGACGAACCCAGGAAACTTCACGAGCGCCATCCTGCCATCGCCGTCCCGTGCCTGCCCAGGCAAGTCGGCGCGTCACGGAAGTGCGAGCGATGCGGTTACGGATTCCCGGAGAGCCTTCACTTTGTCCTGGGCGTACTTCCGCAGTCGTACTTGCACTGGCGCACTTCCGCCGTTGCGTCCCAGTCCACGAGAACGGAGCGGCGGAGCCACGAGCTACGTGTCGCCGCGGCGAAGGACGCCTGATGCTTCGAGCGCGGTGATCTCGGCGGCGGCGTAGCCCAGGTGGGTGAGGACTTCATAGTTGTGCTCGCCGAGTGAAGGCGTCACGAGATCGAGTTCGTCGGGTTGCTCGGAGAAACGCAGGGGATTGCCGGGAATGACCATCTCGCCTATGACCGGATCGTTGATCGTCTTCACCATCCCGCGTTCAACGAAGTAGGGATGGGTCATCGCGTCGGCGGCGTCGAGGACGGGGGCGCACGGAATGCGGTGCACTTCCAACGTGGCGAGTAGCTCGGCGTCGGTGGCGAAGGTGGCCATCCATTCCTCGACGATCGGGTTGAGTTCGCCGCGGTTCTTGTGGCGGCCACGAAGGTCCGCGAATCGCACGTCGCCCGCCAGGTCGGGGCGGTCCAGCGCTTTGCAGAAGTGGGGCCACTGTGCCTCCATGACCTGAATCGCGATCCATCCTTCGGGTCCCTTGTACACGCCCTGCGGCGAGTTGAGGGTCGAGAACCGGCCGCCACGTTTAGGCCGCCACTTGCCCTTCGTGATCGAGGCTCCCTGCACCGCGAGTTCGTGCGCGTGGAACAACGTGTCGACCATGGCGATGTCGATGTGTCCACCACGGCCGGTGCGCTCACGATGGAACAGGGCCATTCCGATTCCGGCGAGGGCATGAACGCCCGATGTTACGTCTGCATATGAACTGCCGACCGGCATCGGTGCACCGTCTTCCGGACCCGTGAGATTCAGCATGCCGCTGTAGGACTGGGCGATGAGATCGAAACACGTCTTGTGCGAGTAACTGCCCTTACGACCGAACCCGGAAATCGACGCGTAGATGAGCTTGGGGTTCTGTTGGGCGATCGAGTCGTAATTGAGACCCCGACGCTCCAGCACGTTTGGTCCGTAGTTCTCCACCAGCACGTCGGCTTCAGCGATCAACTTGTCGAGCACGGCCCGCCCTTCGGGTTTGTCGAAGTCGAGACACACGCTCTTCTTGCCCCGGTTCTGCTGCACGAAGTAACCGGAGCGGCCATTGCTCATGACCGCGAGACCACGGATCGGATCGCCGTAGGGCGCCTGCTCGATCTTCACGATGTCGGCACCCATCTCGGCCATCAGACGTGTCACGGTCGGGCCTGAGAGGTACTGGGTCAAATCAAGAACGCGGATACCGACAAGCATTGGTTCGGTCATCCGGGGACCGTATCGCGGATCACCCATCCGACGTGGAGATCGGTTCCGCCCGCTCCGCTTTTGGTGGTGGCTAGCGGGTCTCCGACATGAAGATCGGCTCTGCCCGCCACTTCTCTGCCATGTCCTCGTTCTGGATCCGTTCTTGCAGGAGCACGATGCCCTCGAGGAGCGCTTCGGGGCGGGGCGGGCAGCCGGGTACGTAGACGTCGACCGGAATGATCTGGTCGACACCCTTGGTGACGGAGTAGCTGTCCCAGTAGGGACCGCCGCAGTTGGCGCACGACCCCATCGAGATCACGTACTTCGGCTCCGGCATCTGGTCATACAGCCGCTTGATGGCCGGGGCCATCTTGTCGGTGACGGTGCCGGAGATGCACACGAGGTCGGCCTGCCGTGGCGAGGCCGGGAAGGGAATCACACCGAGGCGCATCACGTCGTAGCGAGGTGACCCGAAGGCGGCGCCCATCTCGATGGCGCAGCAGGCCAGTCCCCACTGGTAGCACCAGAGCGAGTACTTGCGGCTGTAGTTCAGCAGCGAGGTGAGCGGCTTGACCGGTCCCTTCGACTTGAAGAAGCCGTTCTCGACTAGACCCACCGGAGCACTCCCTCACGCCACGCTCTGCTGTTTGTTGCCGGACTCAGACCCACCGGAGCACTCCCTTACGCCACGCTCTGCTGTTTGTTGCCGGACTCAGACCCACCGGAGCACTCCCTTACGCCACGCATAGATAAGACCGAGCAGCAGGATGAACACGAAGATGCCCATCTCGATGAGGCCGAAGACTCCGAAGGCCTCGAGTCGCAACGCCCACGGGAACAAGAACACGGCTTCCACGTCGAACATCACGAAGAGCAGCGCATAGAGGTAGTACCGAATCTGACTCTGCGACCATCCGGTGCCGACCGGGTCGACGCCGGACTCGTAGGCCACAAGCTTGGAGGCCGACGGGTTCTTCGGACGCACCAGCCGCGAGAGCGACAGCGTGCCGCCGACGAGCGCGAACGCAGCGACGGCGAGGAAGACGACGGTGAGATAGGAGCGGAGGAAGTCCGACACGGGCGAGGAGCCTACCGGGAGAGGGATGGGGAGGGTGAAGTCGACATAGTGTGCGCGTTAGCGAAGAAGGGCGCGGTCGGCGAAGTCGATGATGGTCTGGGGGAGGATGCCCACGGCGATGGTGAAGGCGAACGCCATGGCGATGGCGAGTTGGGTAGCGATCGGCATGCTGATCTGCGCAACAACGGCATCATCTGCGCCGTGCCCGTCGGCCTGGTCGTCGCCGCCGGCCCACATTCGCAGGATCACTCGCAGGTAGAAGAACGCTCCGACCACCGAGATCAGCATGGCGATGATGGCGATCGCGTAGGAGTTGGCATCGGCGGCGGCCCGGATCACACCGAACTTGGCGATGAAACCGGATGTGGCCGGTATCCCTGCCTGGGCGAGGAGGAACACCGTCAGTGCCACGGCGAGGAATGGGGAGCGCTTGGCCAAGCCGTTGTAGTCGTTGAGGTCGTGGCGGGAGTCGCCCCGACCGCCCACAACCGTGACGACACCGAACGTGCCGAGCACGACGATCGCGTAGGTGAACAGGTAGACCAGCGAGCTGGAAAGGCCGACGGCGTTGCCCGCCTGGAGTCCGATGAGGATGAAGCCGGCGTGACTGATCGACGAGTAGGCCAGCATCCGCTTCACGTCGCTCTGGACGACGGCCAGGACGGCACCAAGGAACATCGACGCGATTGCCAGCACCCAGATGATCGGCTGCCAGTCGAGGCGGCGCGAACCGAGCCCGGTGAGCATGATGCGCAGCAGTGCGGAGAAGCCCGCCGCCTTCGCTGCTGCGGCCATGAAGCCGGTTACCGGCGACGGTGCACCTTGATAGACGTCGGGCGTCCACACGTGGAACGGAACCGCAGCGATCTTGAAGCCGAGCCCGACCAGCATGAGCGCGAGGCCGCCGACGAGCAGACCGTTGTGCAGGATGATGTTGCCGGCGAGGTAGTTCGCGATCTCCGTGAGGTTGGTCGAGCCGGTGGCCCCGTAGGTCAACGCGATGCCGTAGAGGAACACGGCGGAGGAGAAGCCGCCGAGGACGAAGTACTTCAGTGCCGCTTCCTGTGACTCGGCGCGGCGGAGATGCGAACCGGCGAGGACGTAGAGCGCGATCGAAAGGATCTCGAGCCCGAGGAACAGCACGATCAGATCGTT
>JANPDB010000059.1:0-4911 GCA_031431255.1 Acidimicrobiia bacterium
GCACAAGATCGGCGTCGCCCGCCGAGCTCGCCGGCTCCATGCCGTCGGCGAGGAGCTTCCCGGTCAGCTTGTCGGAGTCGACCTGATTCTTCGGGCAGCCGAGCGTCTCAATCCAGAACCGTCCCGACACGATGGTCCACGTTACCCGTCCGTCACCTTCCCGCCGTTCGATGGGCGTCGGATCGCAAGCTGAAGGCTCAAGCGCACTCGAGCGGAGGCCGACGTTTGTCGCGACGAACCGTTGCAACCACTCGTTGTAACGGTGTCAGCCATCGCTCACGTCGAGACCCAGGAGTGTTCTGTGACCGCTACGTCGTTCGACAAGGATTCCCGCCCTCGCCCGTTCCGCACCGCGGTCGGGCGTTCTCTCGGCAAGTGGCTGGGCATCGGTGCCGTGCTCGTCGGCCTGCTCACCGTCGGCGGCCCGGTGATCGGGAACTTCTTCCACCACGCGGCACCCTTCTCCCAACGGACGGTCGACCGCACCGGGCCGGCCATCCTGCAGGCGCTCACCGACCTCCACGACTACCGCGCCGCATCGGCGACCTTCGACATCGTCGTCGACGTCGAGAAGGACGCGAAGTGGATGCCGGCAGCGCTGCGCGGCGAACGCAAAGTGCTGACGTCGCGCGGTTCCGTAGATGCCGGTGTCAACCTCTCCGGGCTCGACGCATCCGCGATCAGCGTCGACGAGGCCGCTGATGCCATCCGCATCACGCTCCCCCATGCACGGCTCCGCCGCCCCTCGATCGACCTCAAGGCGACGCAGCTCGTTGTCCACAAGCGCGGGTTGCTCGACCGGATCGGCTCAGCGCTCGGCTCGGCCCCGACCGGCGAGAAGCCGATGATCGAGATGGCCGAGCGCAAACTCGTTGCCGCGGCGAAGGCGAGCGACGTGAAGATGCGCGCCGAGACCAACACCCGGGCCATGATCACGGCGCTGGTCAAGGGTCTCGGCCACACGAACGTGACCGTGGACTTCGCCGACCCCCTGCCCACCGAGGGCGCGGCCCCGGCGTCCCGTTCGCTCTGACGCGGCGGCCGCATCGGCGCCGACGTTGCCGTCTGACGGTCCCGACGGGAGCCACACGGGCCATACTGGGCCGGTGACCCTGATCGAGCGGCTCCGCCAGGCCGACCTCACCGGGGCCGAACGGCGGGTCGCGGAGGTGATGGCCAAGGACCCCAACACCGCGGCATTCGGCACGGTCGCCGAGATCGCCGCGCAGGCCCGCACCGGAGGCGCCACGGTCATGCGCCTCGCCGCGAAGATCGGGTTCCACGGCTTCCGTGAGCTCCAGGACGCGGCGCGTGTCGAACTCACCAGACAGCTCCGCCCGGCGGCGGCTCGGGCGCGCCTCGACCTCGCCGGGTCCGACCCGCGTGACCGCTCACTCGCCGTGGAGATCACCAACCTGCAGACGAGCCTCGAAGCAATCGAGCTGCGGACGCTGCGAGGAGCGGCCGACCTCCTGCTGAAGGCCGAGCGGGTCGCCGTGGTGGCCAGCGACGCGACATCGGGTGTAGCCGCCGACTTCGTGTCGCAGCTCTCCATGGTCCGGCCCGACGTCGCCCACGTAACGGGCGCCACCGCGGCGCTCGTGCGGTCGGTGGCATGGCTCGGCAAACGCGACGTGCTCGTGGCGCTCGACATCGCCCGCTACGAAACGGCGGTGCTCGATGTCGTCGGCCACGCCTCGTCGAACGGCGCTCCGATCATTGCGCTGACCGACTCGCCTCTTGCCCAGATCGCCCAGTCGGCCGCGCACGTGTTCACCGTGTCATGCGAAGGACCGGGGCCCTTCGACAGCTTCGTCGCCATGCTGGCGGTGACCAACCTTCTCGTGGCGGCGACGGTGGCCCGGCGCGGCGAGGCGGCCACCCAGCACCTGGACCGGCTCGAAGCCACGTGGACCGAACTCCGCACGTTGACCGACGACTGACGCAGCCCCGAAGCCAGGCACTGGGTACAAGTGTTCCAGGATTGACATAAATAGGAATAGCTGTACCATAGAGGTCATGGTTACGCACTTCCCGGCCATCAACGAACTCCACGAGACGTTGGCGTCTGAACGGTTCCTACGCGCCGCCGAGGCAGCGGCCCACTCCCCTGCGCTCGACGCCGCAATCGCCGCCCTACGCATCGGCGCGCACCGCGGCGCGGTGCTCGTCTCCGGCTGCCCGGTCGGTAACGTTCCGCGTACGCCCCTGACCAAGCGAGGTGTGGACAAGCCCGACCGGATCAGCGAGCGGTCGCTCCTCGGTGTGGCGATGCGTCTCGGCGAACCGATCGGCTTTGCCCAGGAGCACGGCGGCGACATCGTGCAGGACCTCTATCCGCTGGCGGCATCGGTCGGACGCCAGCTCTCCACCTCTTCGGGCGTGGAGTTGGCCTTCCACACCGAAACCGCGTTCCACCCTCATAAGCCGAGATTCCTCCTCCTGCTCTGCTTGCGCGGCGACCGCGCCGCGGCGACGACGCTGTGCTCGGTCGACGACATCGTTGCCCTCCTCCCACCGGCAACTGTCGACATCCTGCGTCAGCCGCGCTTCCGTTGCGGTGTGGACGAGTCCTTCGGCGCGGGTTCGGCATGGGTGACGAACCCCGCGCCGGTCATCGAGGAAGCAGCCGACGGAACCCTCGTCCTCACGTTCGACGGCGAGCTCACTTTCGGCTCGGACGCGCGAGCCGAAACGGCGATCGCCGAAGTGAATTCGGCAATCGCTCGGGCCTGCACGTCCGTCACCCTCGAGTCCGGCGACCTGCTGATCGTCGACAATCACCGCGCCGTCCACGGACGCAGCCCGTTCACCGCCCGCTTCGATGGCAGCGACCGATGGCTGCAGCGGACGTTCGTGGTCAGCAGCCTCGCTCCGTCGGCGGGCGAGCGGGTCGGCCGGGTCATCACCACCCGCTTCGAATGAGCTCGGTCAGCCGGGCAGCGCGGGACGCCGGTACGTGAGGAGCAAGGTGTCGGTGTTCAACCGCTCGACAGCGGCCAGTGAGAAGCGCGCGGTGACGATGTGGCCGTTGCCCGTGTGCCGCACACCGGTGCCGAACGCAACCGGTTCGAGGGTGAGCAGGATCTCGTCGATGAGGTCACCGGCGAGCAACGCTCCGTACACCTCGCCTCCGCCGAGCACAGCGCAGCGCTGATGGCCATCGTCACGGAGCCGGGACACGATCGCATCGAGTGGTTCGCTGGTGAACTCGAGGAGACCGGGGACGGCATCGGCTTCGTAGGACTCAGGAGCACGTGTCCAGATGACCCGACGGCGAGGTCGCTCGCCTTCGGCGGCCTCTCGGTCCCGACGCGCAATGACCTCCGAGAGAATGGCTGCGCGGCTGGCGCGGTACGTCTCGCCGCCCATGACAGATACATCGCATGAGCGCAGGAACCCGAAGAAGTGCTTCTGATCCTCGGCTGATGCCCAGGCGGTGGCGCCGGTGTCGTGTTTGGTGATGTAGCCGTCGATCGAGCTGACGACGACCGCGATCATACGCATACGTATGATCCTTTCATTGCCCGACGAGGCGAAGGCCCGCAGTCGGCCACGGCACGGCGATCAGGCGGCCGCTCGACGACAGCGTGATGAATGCCGTGCGGAACTCCGGACCACCGAAGGCGATGTTGGTCGTCATCGAATCGTTGGCGGACTCAGGCATGGCGACGTGATGGAACGAACCCGACGGCGACACCACCGTGATTCCCCCTCGCATGAGCGTGGCGACGCAGACGTTCCCGTCGCCGTCGACCGCCAGCGAGTCGAGCAACTGGAAGCCGGGCAGCCCGGCAAGGCAGCCGCGATACGGGCCAGCCGGTGCGAGCACGCCCGGTTCGATGATCGATCGGGCGAAGACACGCGAGGTGTGGGTCTCTGCCCAGTAGACGGTGTCACCGGTCGGCGAGAGGCCGATCCCGTTCGAATGCTCCGTCGGGAAGACCATCTCTCGACACGACGAGCCGTCAAGGCGAGCGTAGTGAATCCCGGTTCGATCTTCGTCCCGGGGACCACGGGTGCCGTGATCGGTGAACCACATGCCACCATGGCCGTCGAGCACCAGATCGTTCGGTGCCCGCAACGCAACAGTCGAGCCGTCGGCGGCGGTACTCGCCGTGTACAGCGTCTCGACCGAACCGCTGAGCGGATCGACCCGCTGCACCGACCCTCCCGCATACGAGTCGGGCCGGGACCCCGGGAAGAGCCCGGGCCCACGTTGGATCCATTCGAAGCAGCCCCCGTTGTTGCAGATGTAGACCTCGCCCGTTGGACCGAGGGCAGCGCCGTTCGGGCCTCCGGAAATTTCGGCAACGGTCTCGGGTAGCGACCACCCCCCAGCTGAGAGCGGCCGCACTCGGGCCAGGCGAGCCTGCGCGATCTCGACGAAGAGCACCGATCCATCGGGACACCACACCGGTCCCTCGGGAAAGCGGAGTCCTTCGGCGAGGACTTCATAGTCATGAAGCTGAACATCGGTGCTCATCATGGCGAGGCTAGTGAGCGCGGGCGGCAAACCCACATCGCGATCGGACCGATCAGGTGAGGAGTTCGGGCCGGTACTCGAAATGCATGGTGTCGAAGTGGAACCACTTCGCCCCCCAGATGAACCCGTGCCGCTCGAACACCTCCCCGATCGCGCAGGGGATCCGGTTCCGATACTCCTTGACCCCACCGCTCCAGCGCCAGTAGTCGGAGAACGCCACGTTGATGTCGAAGGCGACGCCAAAGCTATGCATGCTTAGAATATTTTCTCCGGCGATCTTGCGCCAGTTGAAGCCGCCGCCAGGCTTGGTGAGGTAACGGGCGAGGTCGGGTCGCCGGGCGAGCTCAGCGACCACGCCGCGAAGACGCTTGTCCACGTCATTCGTCGTCGTTGCCTGGAGGGTCGAGCCGAACCACTTCACGGGA
>JANPDB010000060.1:0-1816 GCA_031431255.1 Acidimicrobiia bacterium
CAGACCGAGCATGGCCGTGGCTATTGGCGTGACGTCGGGACCCTCGATGCGTACTACGAGACGACGATGGACCTCACCACACCGAATCCGCTCTTCGACCTCTACAACCGGCGTTGGCCGGTGTTCACCTCCCAGTCGTCGCTGCCGCCGGCCAAGCTGGTGCAGGGTCACTCGTGGGCCCCCGGTTCTGCCGTGTCGAGCCTGCTGTGCGAGGGCGTGATCGTGTCCGGTGGCCACGTGGAGCGCAGCGTTCTTTCGCCCGGCGCCTACGTGGACGACCACGCGGTCGTCTCGGACTCGATCCTGCTCCACGACGTGCGCATCGGTCCGGGAGCGATCGTGCGGCGCGCCATCATCGACAAGAACGTCATCGTGCCCGCCGGCATGCAGATCGGTGTCGACATCGAAGCCGATCGAGCCCGTGGCCTGACCATTTCGGACAACGGGGTCGTCGTCGTGTCGAAGGGCCACAACCTCGAACCGTAGGCACGCTCGCGTTGTCGCAGCGACCGCATTCTCTCGACCGAGAGTCGGGCGATACTGGGTGTCTGTGAGCAGCGCGGGAACAACGGGAGCAAAACGGACGCGGCCGTCTTGGCCCGAGACGCTGAAACTGGCGAAGGTCCGGATCAAGGAGCTCGGCGCATCGCGTTTGGTCGAGGCCATCGTGCTCCGGATCTTCCTGTCACTGTTCCCGCTCATCGTGATCGCGATCGCGGTGGTCGGGTTCGTCGCCGCCAGCCGTCCCGGTGGGAGCGCCAAGCTCGCCGACGATCTCGTCGAGCAGTTGAAGCTGTCCGGATCGATGGCCGACGTGATCCGCGAAAGCGTGTCGTCGGCCGAAGGGAGCCGCGGCGCCACGTCAGTTGTCGGCTTCGTCAGCGTGCTGATCAGCGCTACGGCCGTCGTCAATGCCATTGCCGCAGCGTGCAACGCGGCCTGGCAGGTCTCGAACCGTGGGTTGAAGGATCGGCTCCTCGGCGTGGTGTGGCTGCTCGGCCTCGCGTTGCTGATCGGTGCGACAGTGGGCGTCACCGCCCTGATCGCCATCATCCCGATCCCCGGGCTCGACGCGCTCGTCGGTCTGTTGAGCGGTTCGATCGTCGGTGCGTTGCTCTTCTGGTGGACACAGGTCATCATGACCAACGTTCGTATTCCTCTGCGCGCGTACGTTCCGGGGGCAATCTTCGCCGGGATCGGATTTGCCCTGTTCCAGGTGTTCGGTACGCTGCTCGTGGCGCGGATCCTGGCGTCGCAGAGCGGTGGTCCGGCGTCGCTTGGTGCGGTGCTCGCCTTCTTGACGTTCCTGACGATTTTCGCGTGGCTCTTCGTGTTGAGCGTGATCATCAATGTGCTCGCGTGGGAGCGCGAACACGGCACGGTGCAGCTCATGATCAGCGCTCCCGCACTCCCCAACGGCACCTGGGCGCAGACGACCCGCTCCGGCCAACGCCCGACGGCGGCAACCCGCAACGGGCTCGCGGCGCGCGTGCGGAAGCGCAACCGCTCGCCTGGTTCCTAGCGTCGGGCTCCTGGTTCCTAGCGTCGGGCGGCACTACTGCTTGCGCAGCGCCCGCATGCGGTTGGAGGTGTTGGCGACGACCCCACCGAACACGCCGAGCGACCCGCACAGCAGCGCCACGAAAACGAGTGCGACCGGCCTGATCCCGTTGCCCGACAGCAGCCGCTGGACGATCGAGATCGCCACGCCGGCGATCGTCGCGGATGCGGCGCCGTTGCTGAGCGGCGAGAGCGGTGCGCCGAGCCCCGCTCGGAAACCGCCGAGGATGCACCCCGAGAGTACGAAGAACGAAGC
>JANPDB010000061.1:0-3188 GCA_031431255.1 Acidimicrobiia bacterium
CGGGTCCAGTGCCAGATGTGGTGCACGTCGGTGAACCATGCGGGCATGTCACAGCCCGGGAACCGGCAGGTCCTGTCACGGGTGATCACGGCTTTGCGGAGCTGTGGTGACACGACGCGGGTTTCGCGGCCGATGTCGAGGGTGAGTGATGGCCCGGCGGTGAGGATCCGGGTGACGGAGGCGTCGCAGCAGGTTTGCAACACGGTCGCCATGTCCAGGCCACTCACGTTGTAGGGGGACTCGGCGTTGCCGGTGAGATGGGTGGTGGTGAGCTGGTCGAGGTTCACCACGACGTTGACGTGGGCCCGGCCGATCGACGCACCGTCGTCGTGACGGTTGTGGTGGTCGAGGAAGAACTGGGCGATGAGAACCAACGCGTCGGCACGTTGTTGTGCCGGGGTTCGTGGATCCGCCGGCGGCTTTGAGCCAGAAGAGCCGTCTTCGAGGGCCTCGTCATCACCGGACGGAGTGGGTGTGCCGAGGCGTTGCGCGGCCGCCAACGCGGTGCGCACGACAACGGCGTCGGCGGCGTTGAGGACACCTTCGATGACGGTGTCACCGTCGAGGATCTCCCCGACCCGAAGCTCGGACACGGTCGGCTCGACCAAGGGTGGCGGGGTGTCGCCGTTGGCGAGAATCTCGGCGTCGACCCGGGCGGCCCAGTGCCGGGCAACGATCCGGCATTGGGTGACGGGCATCGCCGAGATGTGATCGATCAGCACGTCGACGTCACGGTCGACAAACGCGGCACGTGCCGGGGTGAAGACGTGGAGGAGTTGGTCGGCCTGATCGAATGACAGGTCACCGGCAAGAAGCGCATCACGGACCTGTGGGGTGTCACGCAACCCGCGAGCTTGTTGAAGCAGGACAACGGCGTTGGTGTGGGTGGTGCGGAGCCGGTGTCGCAGCCACGCGGTCGGGGTACGGGCACCATCAATCACATGGGCATCGGCGCGGTCCCAGTCAATGATCGCGTCGAGGAGGTTGACCCGGGCGATCTGCAGTGAATGCCACAACTCCTGCACCGCATCACGGGATCGGCCAGCCGGAACTCGGCGTCCGCGCCCACACCCGAGACGAGCATGTCGACATCGGCGGCAGTGAGAAGCCACTCGGTTTCATCGCAGATATCGAACGGATGCATGCCATTCACTGTAGCAAACATATGTTCGCTACAGAGCGACACGCTCCCGATCGGGTCGGTTTCGGCGGTCCTGCGCGCTGCCGTCGGAGCGATCACGGATGTGTTCCACGACCCGTGCCAAAGCCAGCGACTCCTCAGTCGAGTCCGCCGGCTGCCATGCCCGTGGACTGGCGGAGTGGCAGCTCCGGAAGGCGCAACGCAAGGACGAACGCGATGGTCGCAATCGGAGCGGCGATGAGGAACACCCGGCCGGTCCCCGCGGTGATCGACTGCACGACACCGTTGCGAATCGGCTCGGCGAGGGCCTTGATCGCGGCCGGTTCGCGTATGAGCGACGATGCCGTGCGCCCGGTCGGTAGTGAGCCTTCGGGCACGCGGTCGCGCAGCTCGTGTTTGACGACCGTCGCGAACACGGTGCCGTAGATCGCCAGCCCGAGGGACCCGCCGAGCGTTCTGATCGCCGTGAGCGTCGCCGTGCTGATTCCGATCTCGCGAGGGTCGATGGCGTTCTGCACGGCAATGCTCGTGGTCGTGAACGTCGACCCGTTGCCGACGCCGATGAACAGCATCGGTACGGCCAGCCACCAGAAGCCCGAGGTCGACGTGATCTGCGAGATCGCTGTGACCCCGATGATCGACAATCCCAGGCCGACCAACGGCACGATCTTGTACCGGCCCGTGGCCGAGATCCGCCGACCACCGTATGCGGAGCCGATCATCACGCCGATCATGAGCGGAACCAGGTAGAGCCCGGCGCGTGTCGGGCTGACGAAGTTGGCGTCTTGGAATTGGAGCGGCAGGAACGCGCCCGCCCCGTAGGCCAGGGTTCCCGCGCAGAAGCCCATGGAGCTTCCGATGACAAACACCCGGTTCTTGAACAGGTGGAGCGGGATGATCGGTTCGGCGGTGCGCGACTCCTGGGCGAGGAACGCGACCAGCAGAACCACCGCAGCAGCCATGAGGGCGAGCACGGTCGGCTTCGTCCATCCATCGCGGCCCTGCTCCAATCCGAGGATCAGTGACCCCAGAGACCCCGAGAGCAGCGCGGCGCCGAGGAAGTCAATGCGTGTTTGGCGACGCCGGAAAGGCACCTTCAGCGTGGCCGAGATGGCGACGAACGCCACCGCTCCGACCGGCAGGTTGACGAGGAAGATCCACTCCCACGCAAAGTGCGAGATCATCCAGCCGCCGAGCAGCGGCCCAATCACTGCGGAAGCGGCGTAGACCCCGGTGTAGAGGCCCATATAGCGCCCGCGTTCACGGGGCGACACCAGATCACCCAGGATGGCGAACGTGAGCGCCTGGATGCCGCCGCCGCCGAGACCCTGCACACCTCGGGCCACGATGAGTTGCGTCATGTTCTGCGACACTCCGCACATGAGCGACCCGACGACGAAGATGCCGATCGCCGAGAGCACGACGCGCCGCCGGCCGTAGAGGTCGCCGAGCTTGCCGAGGATGGGCGTGGCGATGGTCCCCGTGAGGATGTAGGCGGTGCCGACCCAGGCGTAGCTCGAGAAACCGTTGAGCTTTCCGGCGATCGTCGGCAGCGCCGTGTTGACGATGGTCCCGTCCAGCGCGGCGAGGACGGTGCCGAGCATCAGCGCTCCGAGGATGGTCCACAGCTGTTGTCTGGTCAACGCCGTGGGGGCCTCGGCGGCTGGGGCCTCGTTCATGGGTGTGATTCGACTCGGCGAGCCACCACCGACGCCAATCGGGTGGCGAACGGCAGGCGGGCTCAGGCCTTCGCTGCAGGGGTCCGGAGGTAGATCATCCAGTAGACGAGACCCACCAGGACGGACCCTCCCACCATGTTCCCCAGGGTCACCGGCAGGAGGTTGGCGCTGAGGAACCGGCCCCAGGTGAGCTTCGGGTAGTCCGCGGGGGCGGCACCGATCTGGGTCCAGAACTCCTTCGGCGCGTTTGCCTTGATGAACAGCGCGTGGGGAATGAAGTACATGTTTGCCACCGAATGCTCGAAGCCGGCGGCCACGAACGCCGTGATGGGGAACACGATGCACGCCACCTTGTCGATGACCGAGCG
>JANPDB010000062.1:0-2031 GCA_031431255.1 Acidimicrobiia bacterium
ATGTTCATTACCGGCCCCGACGTGGTCAAGACCGTCACCGGTGAAGAGGTCACCCTCGAAGAGCTCGGCGGCGCATCAACGCACGCGTCCAAGTCGGGTGTGGCCACGTTCGTGTCCCCTGACGAGCAGTCGTGTCTCGAAGACGTCCGATTCCTCTTGTCCTTCCTGCCTTCGAACAACCTCGAGGCGCCGCCGCACACTCCCTCCGACGACGACCCCGAACGACGCTGCGAAGCCCTGCTCACCATGCTCCCGGATTCGCCGAACCGGCCCTACGACATGAAGAACGTCATCCGCGAGGTGGTCGACGACGGTGAGTTCTTCGAGTACTTCCCGAAGTGGGCCGCGAACATCGTGTGCGGCTTCGCCCGCCTCGACGGCAATTCGGTGGGCATCGTCGGCAACCAGCCGATGGTCATGGCCGGTGTGCTCGACATCGACTCCTCCGAGAAGGCCGGCCGATTTGTCCGCACGTGCGACGCGTTCAACATCCCGCTCGTCACCTTCGTTGACGTACCCGGCTTCATGCCCGGCACGGACCAGGAGTACGGCGGAATTATCCGCCACGGTGCCAAGCTCCTCTACGCCTACTGCGAGGCCACCGTGCCCCGGATCAGCATCATCACCCGCAAGGCCTACGGCGGTGCCTACGTGGTCATGGATTCGAAGTCGATCGGCTCGGATCTGTGCTTCGCCTGGCCGTCGGCCGAACTTGCCGTGATGGGCCCCCAGGGTGCCGTCGGCATCGTCTACAAGCGTGAGCTCGACGCGGCTTCCGATCCGGTCGCCCGGCGCGCCGAACTCGTCGACGAATACACCGAGCTCTATGCCAACCCGTACGTCGCGGCCGAGCGGGGCTACATCGATGACGTGATCGACCCGGCCGACACCCGGAAGATGCTCACGCGCGGGCTTGCCTTCCTTCGCACGAAGAAGGAAGAGCTACCCAAGCGCAAGCACGGGAACGTGCCGCTGTGAGCAGCCCGATCGCTTCCGTCGGGGACGTTTCTCCGACGCCGACCGACGACGAGCTCGTGGCGATCGTCGCCGCGCTGGAATGGGCCTGGCCGAAGCCTGTGCTGCTCGTCGACGCGGCACCCAGGAGTTCCACGACGACCAACTGGCGATTCTCGGGCCGCTGGTGGAACAACCACCCCCTCACCCGACGCCCCCGCCCGTAGCCACGGCGCCAGTTCGACACACGCCGTAGCGGCGTGCGACGTCGTAGGTCGATTGACCCGGCTCGGTCAATGTCCCCGTTCGATGTGCCGATGGTTCACCCGTGCCGGACAGCAGCAACGACGGGAGGCTCGCGATGGTCGCGTCCGGGAACCAGGCTGCGCCGGTCCCGGTCGGTCGCGAACGTTCCCGGGCACCCCGGATCTGGGTCCTGTCCGTTCTCATCTTGGCGGTCGGCCTCGCTCTCTTCGCGGTGACTGACGGACCCCCCGCGGCGAATCCTGCCTGGTCCAGCTGGAGCGGCTGGGTCGGCATCGTTGCGCTGTTCGCCCTGGCCGAGGCCTTCGTCGTCCATATCCACCTGGGCCGGTCGGCGCATTCGATCTCGCTCACCGACGGCGTTGTGCTCCTCTCGCTGCTCCACCTCGGACATGGTCCGACGATCGCCGCTGTTGTGCTGGGTGGGTGCATGACGCTGCGTTTCCTCCGTCGCCAACCCCTGCTCAAGGTTGCCTTCAACGCCGCGACGTTCGTGCTGTGCACGCAACTCGCGGCGGTCGTGCTCGATCTGGGCAACATCTCGTCGATGACGACACTTCGCGCCATCCTCTTCGGGTTCGTCGCTTGCGTCGTGTTCTCCGTCAGCGGTTCGATGCTCGTCGTCCTCGTGGTTCGGGTGAGCGGCGAGACGCTCCCCGCTTCGGAGTTGCTACCGTCGGTGTTCGTCAGTGCGCTGGCGGGCTTGGCGACAGCGGCTGTCGGCATGGCCACTGCCGCCCTCGCGTCGACCACACCGGTCGCCACCCCACTGATGCTCGTCCCGTTCTTCATCGGCTACTCCTCCAACGTCGT
>JANPDB010000063.1:0-7799 GCA_031431255.1 Acidimicrobiia bacterium
CAGCAACTTCGCCGGTTGGCACATCGCTCGGGCGAACGAAGCCGCCGCCCGACGCAACACGCTCGGTCTCGTGAGCGAGCAGAGCCACTACAACCTCTTGGTGCGGACCGTCGAACTCGAGGTGCTTCCGGCATGTCGCGAATACGGCGTCGGCGTGATCCCGTGGAGCCCGCTGTCGGGCGGGCTGCTTGGCGGCGTCCTCGGTGACTCTGACCGCAGTCGTCGCCAGTCGGCACAATCGCTGAAGCGGATCAACAAACTGCGTCCTCAGCTGGAGCAGTGGGAGCACCTGTGCGCCGATCTCGGAGAGGAGCCTGCAGCGGTGGCCTTGGCGTGGCTCCTCGCGCAGGACGGGATTGCGTGCCCGATCATCGGCCCGCGCACACTCGGTCAGCTCGATGGCGCCTCGCTGCGCTCCCTCGAGATCGGCCTTGCCCCGGACACGCTGGCAGCGATCGACGCCACGTTCCCTGGTCCCGGCGGTACTGCGCCCGAAGCGTACGCCTGGTAGCCCGACGGTGTGAGGAACCGGGCGGCGTGAGATTCCGAGGGTGCCGTCGGCTCGATATCGCCGGAGTCTGATGTCAAGACCGCCACGCTGCCTCGGCCGGCTAGACCTGCGACCACGAACACCACCGCGGCGTCAACGAAGTCCGCGGTCTTTGACTGACCAACAAAGAAGGCCAGCAGCGCGGACGATCGAGCCGTCGATGGCGACCTCATCACAGTGGCGCAAAGCTCTAGTCAGCAGAACTTTTCGACTGCCATCGCGCCACGCCTTGGGCGATCGCCCAAGGAACGACTGAGCGACGGAGGACGTCACAGCCTTGTGCGGGTGACAGGAATCGAACCTGCACGTCTTTCGACACCAGGACCTAAACCTGGCGCGTCTGCCAATTTCGCCACACCCGCAAGCGTCGCTACCTGAGCGTATCGGAGCGCTCGGAACCCCGGATGGGGCTTCGTCGCATCCCAGGTCGTGATTTTCGGCGTCGGGAATCACGCCAAAGAAGTGATGTGGGATGAGGATGAGCGCGTTGGCGGACGAGCGGGTTCGATCGGTGATCGAAGGCGCGGCCTGAGAGACGAAGCGCCACCCGGCGACGCGCCGGAGCCGCAAAGAACTGCCGGGGTGAGCACGGTTGCGCTGGAGGCCCGCCTATCGTGGATGCCGTGGAACTTCCGATCCCGTTTGCCCAGTCCGCCCTGCCCCCCGGAGCCGATGTCTTCGACCGACTCCTCCGGGAGCGCATCATCTTCCTCGGCGGCCAGGTCACCGATGAGCTTGCCATCAACATCAGCGCCAAGCTGCTGCTGCTCGATGCCGAGGAGCCCAATCGCGACATCTTCCTCTACATCAACTCGCCGGGAGGCTCGGTCTACGCCGGCATGGCGATCTACGACACCATGCAGTTCGTGCGTCCGAACGTCGCCACGGTGTGTCTCGGCATGGCCGCCTCGATGGGTCAGTTCCTCCTGTGCGCAGGCGCCCCGGGCAAGCGCTACTCGCTCCCGCACGGCCGCGTGCTCATGCACCAGCCCCTCGGTCAGATGCAGGGCCAGGCCAGTGACATCAAGATCCACGCCGAGAACATCATGCGCACCAAGCGCGAGATGGCCGAGCTGATCGCCCATCACACTGGTCAGCCGGTGGAGCGCATCGAGGCCGACTCCGACCGTGACCGCTGGTTCACGGCCGAGCAGGCTCTCGAATACGGCATGATCGACAAGATCGTCGAGAAGCAGAGCTGACCTCTCCGGCTCGGATGTCGAGCCGGACGAAGTTGCAGCGTGGGAAGCATATATGCGCGCAGAGGAATATGATCAGCGCGCAGAGAATCTAACTTGACCGCGCCCTGACGAAGCAAGGCGGTCACACACCGCTTAGGCGCGTGCACCCTCGAGCACCGCCTCGGCGACACGTCGGCCGCTGACCAGGGCGCCCTGGATCGAGGCCTGGTCGCGGTGGTCGCCGCAGACGTAGAGGCCATCGGCCACCTTCACCGGCCGTTCCACCGGCTCCAGCGACGGCTGAGCCGGCTGGGCGTGGGCGATCTCGTAGGTGGGAAGGGTCGTCCAACCATCGACCTGGGCCCCGAACCATCGTCCAAGCTGAGCGCGTCCCTCCACGTCCAACTGCTGATGCCACGTGGCCCGGTCCATTCCGGACGGCCGGGCCGCGATGATCGACGCCGACACGAGATGGCGGCCGGGCGGGGCATAGTTGGGCGAGACGTTGGATGGCACGCACACGTTGTTGATCGGGCCACCGCCGTCGTCGGGAGACGAGCCGTTGCCGTTGAGCAGGAGCAGTGGGCCCTCGAATGGCGCTCGGTCGGCGGCAAAATACAGGCACGCCACGGCGTTCGAACCCGGCTCGGCCACGGCGCCGCCGAGCAGACGCGCGGCCTGTGGGCCTTCGGTGGCGACGACGACAGCGGCCGCGGAAAGCACCGCGGAGTCCGTGAGGGTCACCGAACCCGCGGAAACGGCGGCGACCCGGGTGCTCAGCCGCACGTTCCCGGCCGGGAGACGGGCGGCTAGCTGGGCTGGGATCATGCCCATGCCGTTGGCCGGGATGGCGTTGTCGCCCGATCCGAGCATCCGGAAGACGAAGTCGAACATACGGCTCGACGTGGAGAGCGACGCATCGAGCTGGATCCCGGCGAACAAGGGCCGGAGGAAGCGTTCGACCATGGCGTCGGAGAACCTGAGCGACCGGAGCCGCTCGGCCGTCGACGTCTCCGGACGGGCCCACATCTCGCCCAGCGGGCCGCGCCCACTGTTGAGACGCAGCCAACCGATTCGGGCCTTGTCGATGGGGGAGCCAATAGGCGCAGCGAGCGATGCGGGGATCGACCGAACGTCGCGGAACGGATCGCCGAGGAGCACCCGGTTGTCGCCGACCTGCACCAGCGTGCCGGGACGGAAGCAGCGGAGGTCGAGCGCCCGGTAATCGAGCATGGCCTGGGCCTCGGGATAGGCGGTGAGGAGCACCTGGAACCCACGATCGAGGATGAACCCGTCGACGACATCGGAGCGGACCCGTCCGCCGACGCCGTCGGAGGCCTCGAGCACGAGGACCGATCGACCCGCCGCGGTGAGATGGACCGCGCAGGCCAGCCCCGCCAACCCCGCTCCGACGACGATGACGTCAGCGTCGGGCACGGGTCAACTCTTGGTGGACACGATGTGGGCGAGTGCCGGGCCTACCTCGGGATGCTCGAAGGTGAACCCGCTGGCGAGCAGCGCGGTCGGCAGCACGTTCGCACCGCTGAGGAGCATCTCTTTGACCATCTCGGCACCGTAGAGCATCTTCACCGGGAACAGCGGCGTCGGCACCAGTGTCGGGCGTCTGAGCGCCTTGCCGAGCGCCTTCGTGAAGGCGGCGTTGGTGACCGGGTTCGGAGCGGTCAGGTTGACCGGACCGCGAAGCGACTCGGTGTTGAGGCAGTGCACGATCGACCGCACCTCGTCGTCGACGGCGATCCAGGGCAGGTACTGGCGTCCCGAGCCGAATCGTCCACCGAGGCCGAGCTTGAACGGCAGCAATTGCGCCTTCAGGGCGCCGCCTTTGGTCGACATCACGATGCCGGTGCGGAGGAACACCGTGCGCACGCCGGCGTCGATTGCCGGCTGGGCGCATGCCTCCCACGCCTTCACCACATCGGCAAGGAAGCCGGTACCGGCTGTGGATGCTTCCGTGATCCGCTCGTCCTGGCGATCGCCATAGAACCCGATGGCCGAGCCACAGGCGAACACCGACGGCTTGACGGCGAGACCGGCGATCGTCTCGGCGATCAGGGTGGTGCCCTTCACCCGGCTGTCGAGCACGCGGGCCTTGTGCTCCTTGGTCCACTTGGCGTCGCCGATCCCCTCGCCGGCGAGATGGACGACGGCCCACGCGCCCTCTAGGGCCGACGCGTCGATCGAGCCGGCCTGCGGGTCCCACCGGGCCTCGCCGGGTCCGGGGGAGCGTCGTACGAGCCTGGTCACGGGGTGTCCGGCTGCCGCGAGGGCAGCACACAGCTTGGTGCCGATCAGCCCGCTCGCTCCCGTGACGACGACGCGCTGCGAGGAGGACAGTGTGGTGTTCATGACACCCGAGCCTACGACTCTCATTCCGCTATTTCCGCCGGTCGCGACGGGCAAACCCGCACAACGAGGGCGATCCCGAACAGGCGCCTCCGGAGAGAATCGAACTCCCGACCCGCGGATTAGAAGGCCGCTGCTCTATCCAACTGAGCTACGGAGGCTTGGATCCCTAGTCTCGCACGACCGTCGCCGGACCGGGCGGCGAAGTCGTGACCGGCACGGTCGTGGTCGGTGCCCCGGGAACCGCGCCGTTGTCACGGACCACAGTGGACGGCGTCGGCGTCGGGGCCTCGCAGAGTGTCCGGCCCTTCGCTGCGAGCACCCGCAGGTTGGCGTCGATCGCCTGTTCCGCCAGCAACTCGTCCTTGGTCATGGCGGCGACAAGTCCGTCGAGGATCGCCGGGACGCTCGGCTGGTCGTCGAAAAGCAGCAGGTCATTGCCCGCCCGCAGGGCGATGACGGCGGCGTCGGGAGCGCGGTAGTAGTAGCGGATTGGCCACATCGACAGGGAGTCGGTCACGATCAGGCCGCGGTGGCCGAACTCGCCTCGCAGGAGTTCGGTGAGGGCCCGGCTCGACAGCGATGCCGGGTAGGTATCGAGTCCGGGGACGTAGAGATGCGCCGACATCACCCCGATGCGGGAGTCGGTGACGATGGCTGCGAATGGCAACAGGTCGGCGGTCCGTAGGGAACCGAAGGGCGGGGTGAACGCGCCGATGTTGTGCGAGTCGCCGTTCGCGTAGCCGTGACCGGGGAAGTGCTTGAGTACGGGAACGATCCCGGCGTCGAGCATGCCGAGTGCAAAGGCCCGCCCGTAGGCGGCGACTACAGCAGGATCGCGTCCGTAGGAACGGTCGCCGATGCCGTTCGCCCCTGCCGCGCTCCCGGACCCGCCGGTGGGGTCGAGGTCGACGTCCGGAGCCAGATTCATAGTGAACCCGAGGTCGCGCATGCCTCGGCCATGTGCCGCGACGGCGGTTCGGTACTGCGAAGTGCTCAACGTCTTCGCCACGCGACGGGCGGCGGGGAGCATTCCGACGGCCGTCCGGAGGTGCTGCACCCGTCCACCCTCCTCGTCGACGGCCACGAAGGCCGGACCGTGACGGCCGGAATCGCGAAGCAGTCGCAGCTTGGCACCGGAGGCCTTGGTCGGCGTGCCCCGGACCAGGATTCCGCCAAGCCCTTCCCCCTTGACGATGGCGACGGCCTCGTTGACCTGGGCGATCGGCACCCCGACCATGACAAGGTTGGCGGCGCGGTCGCGGATCGGCCAGGAGGCGACGTCGGACCGCTTCACGCATGAGGCTGGCGCGGCCGAAACGGCCGGGGTCGTCGACGGCGTGACCGACGCAGTCGCCCGAGGAAATCTTCCGCCGCTTCCTGCTTCCACACCGACCACGGTGGCCAAGACCCCGACTGCCAGGGCGATTGCCGACACGGACCGGGACATCACCCCACGTTAGAACCGGGTTGTCAGCTCCGGAGCCCGATGCTCCCAGCCCGCCGGACAGCCCGCCGGCGTCCCGATAGGCGGGCCCCGGCCGGGGCAGAGCGCTGCCGAAGCGGGGTCGTCGCGCTAACCTCGATCGCAACGGTTTGTCGGCCATGCGTCGACCACAGCGACGCACGATGCCCCGCTCACGCGGGGCCCCTTCCCAAAGGACGCCGATGGTGTACCCGAACGCAACGACAGTCGAACCCCCCATTGCCCCCCGTCGCCGCCTGCTCCGGGTCGTTTGTGCACTTGCGCTTCTCACCGCAGCGTTCGGCACCGTCCAACCGGCGGACGCCGCCAAGAAGACCACGAAGAAGTCGAAGGCGGCCTCTCGGGCGGTATCGGCCAAGCAGGTGCGCGTCACGCTCGGGGATCTTCGCCGGACGAAGGCCGAACGCGAGAAGGTGCGTGCCCGCGCCCGCGAGGCGTCCAAGAAGGTCAACGCGCTCAAGGCCAGCCAGAGCAAGGTCTCCCGCCAACTCGAAGCACTCAACAGCACCGTGCGCGTGACCAGTGTGGCGCTCGACCGGGCCCAGCGCTCTGCTGCGTCGGCGAGCCGCGAGGCGGTCCAGGCGAGGGGTCGCGAACGTGCACTGACGGCCAAGCTGGCGACCCTGCGGGCAACGTCGTACCAGGCGGCGCTCTCCGCCGTCGCGTCGCCGACCGTGATGGAAGTGGACTCCTTCTTGTCCAGTACTACTGCCGATGAGGCTGACCGGCGCTCGGTGATCGACTCGCTCGGCAAGCGGCGCACGGCGGACGTGCTCGACGCGATGACTGCGACGCAAGAGGATCTCGCCATCGAACGCGCCCTCGCCGTCCGGGCCGAGACACGCGCCCAGTCCTACAGGGAATCCGTGGCCGACAAGCTCGTCAGGTATCGCAAAGCTCGGGAGAAGCGGCAGCGTTTTGCCGTTGACGTGGAGACCCGTCTCGAACAGCAACTCTCCGAGGCTTCGTCGATCTCCCTCGTCGATTCCAAGCTCGCCGCCCAGTATGAGCGTGACCTCAACGTGCTGGCGCGCCAACTCCGGGCGGCTGGAGCTGGAGCGGGCGGCAAGGGGAGCGGCTCGTTCACGATTCCCTCCTTTGCCGACATCGCGGCCACGGGTGGTGGCGATACAAACGGCATCAAGGTGGCGCCGAGTCTTCGCGGCAATCTCGGCCGGTTGCTCGGCGCGGCCAAGGCCGACGGCATCTATTTCACCGGTGGCGGTTACCGTTCGTCGGCTGGACAGGTCGCGTTGCGTCGGGCCCACTGCGGATCGAGCAGTTTTGCCATCTATCAGGCCCGCGCCTCGTCGTGCAGCCCCCCGACGGCCCGACCGGGATTCTCCCAACACGAACTGGGGTTGGCGGTCGACTTCGCCGAGGGAGGGCGCGGGTTGACGCGTGGTTCGGCCGGCTACCGGTGGTTGCGGGCCAATGCCCACCGCTACGGGCTCCAGAACCTTCCATCGGAGCCGTGGCACTGGAGCACCACCGGTCGTTGAGGCTCGCCTGTGCGGAAGGTTCGCCTGTCTCGCGGCGAGGCCATCCGGCGGCCTTCGGCCAAGAGGGTCAGTCGTCGCCGTTGCGGTAACGCCGTGACGACTTGCGCTCGGAAGTCTGCGCCTTCGCCGTGAGCCGGCGTTGCACGGAACCTTTGGTCGGCCGCGTCTTGCGCCGGACCGTGGGGACCCGAAGGGCTTCGACCAGCATCGATACGAGGCGTTCGGTGGCGAGGTCGCGGTTGCGGAGCTGCGAACGCTCGTCGCGCGCCACGATGCGCACGGAGGGACCGATCTTCTCCATCACCCGCAGCCGTTGCGCTTCGGTGAAGGCCGTCGACGTCTCGATGTCGAAGCGCAGTTCCGCCGCCGTGTTCGAGGTGTTGGCGTGTTGTCCGCCCGGTCCGCCGGCGGCGATGAAGCTCCACTGGAGCTCAGAGGCCGGTACGACGCAGGTTCGGGTCACTCGCAGGCCTTCGTCCACTGCGTCCAGTGTTCCAGAGCGGCGGTCGGGCCAAGCGCCACGACACACCGGGGACGCAAACGCGCTTCTTACAACGGACGGCGTCGGTCTACACTCGATGCCCGCTGCATGGTGGCCGTAGCTCAGCTGGTAGAGCATCAGGTTGTGATCCTGAGGGTCGCGGGTTCGAGCCCCGTCGGTCACCCAACTCGTTGCCCGGGATCCCTCGGACGGCGACTAAGGTTCACGCCCGCAC
>JANPDB010000064.1:0-8586 GCA_031431255.1 Acidimicrobiia bacterium
GCCGACCGGCTCGCCGCCGAGCCGGGCCACGGAGATACGGCACATCGGGCCGAGGACTTCGGCGATGGTCAGCCACTTCTTCAGTCCGTCACGAGCTTCGGCCCGCCGGCGCGCCAGGACCAGTGGTTCGTGCTGCTGCGCCGCCCATCGCTCGACCGACTTCTCATGAAGCGCGTAGTACTCGCGGACGAGCCGTTCGCTCGACCCGTGCTCGACGTCGAGACCGGCTTTCTCGCCTTTGCGGACGCCGCGCCGTGCGGCGCGGGAGAAGCGGGTCCAGTCGTCGTCGACACCATTGCGCACATCGATGACATGCGCTCGGCGGGCGAGTCCATGCACCGATCGCGGTGCACCGTCACGATAGAGCGAGCCGTGGAGCGGGTTCGGCCGGATCTGGGTTCGGTGCAGCGCACGGGACCGGAGATCCTCGAACACGGCCCCGATCACACTTGCGTCCGGGTCCGGACCGACCAGACCGCCGATTCCCCAGCCGTTCGGGAACCCCTGATCACCCAGGACCAGGCCGGCCGGTCCGTGACGCCGGGCCAGCGGAAGAACGAACCGGCGACCGTCGTCGAACGTATAGAGGCGACTCGCGTCGACGAACTTGCCGGTCCGGACCATTGCATCGGTCCATTCCGGCGTCTGGGTCACGATTGCCTCGCTGTCCGCACGCAAGAGATCGGCCCACAGCTCTCGGGGCGCCGGGCTGACCACTTGCGCCAGGCGCGCCACGCGGCGGCCGTCGGTGTCGGTCGACATGGTCAGTGTCATTTCGTCACCCCGTCCCGCAGTCGACGAACTCGTCGGTAGCTGCGCCAGGCCTGAGCCCCGGCCCGACGCATTCCATCTCGCGGTCGCACCTGCGGCGCGTTCTCGTCTTGGAGCAGACGGCCGAGTGCGTCAGCGGACAGCGTCGGTGAGACGGTCAAGCGAGCCCGCGCGAAGCTGTCGTCGGCGTGGGTGCTCCAGGTGTTGCGCACGGCGCACGCGCTCCCGTAACCCGCAGCGATAACGGCATCTCGCACAGCCCGTCGGTAGTACCCATGGGGGTAGGCGAAGGAGTCCACGGTCCGTCCGAGTCCGTCCTCCAGAACTGCCCGCGATTGCTCGATCTCCTGTCGGGCATCGCGAAGGGGGATTACGTCGAGTTCCGGGTGGCTGACCGAGTGCGATCCGACCTCCCATCCGGCCTCGACGAGCCCGCGAAGCTGGCCCCACGACACCATCGAGCGTCTTCCGGCGTCGCCCAGCCAGTCGCATGACCGACCGATCGTCCCCGTCGTGACGTAGAGCGCGGCCGGGAAACCGTGCTCCGCCAGCGCAACCGCCGCGTCTTCGGTGTTGTCGGCGAAACCGTCGTCGAACGTGATCAGCAGCATCGGTTGCCCTTCGTCGTAAATCTGCGGTGCGGTCCGGCGCTCGGCGAGGCGTCGCTCGAGCTCGGTGATGGTGACGACGTCCCAACCCTGAGCTCTGATGACACTCAGATGCTCACGGAACAACTCGGGGTGAACGGTGTAGTCCTGCAGCGCCGGGGATGGAGCGTCGGAGATCGAGTGGTAGAGCAACGCCGGAACCCGATTCATCGCGGAACCCGCTCGGCACGTGTTTCCCAGCGTGAGCGGGCGTACGCCCACGGACCCTTCAGCATGCCGAGCCGTTCTCGGCGTCCGAGCGCATCAAAGCGATCGTGATCGGGTTCACCGAGGTACCTGTTGATCGTGGCGGCGGCCCCGGGTATCTCTTGTGTGCGCCGCATCGTCGCAGCGTGGCGGATCCCCTGCGGTGCCAGCCGAACCAGCTGCACGAGTGTCGACGGTCGGTCGATGACGATCTTCGTGAGGAAGGCCCCGAGTCCGATTCCGTACCCCGAGATCTGATTCTCGAGCGCGGCGAGCTCGCGGTGGTGCTGATGCCTCACCACGGCATTCGGCTCGTAGACGAGCCGATACCCGCGCACGATGACTTCGAAGAACGCGGCGATGTCATCGCCACCCTTCGCCACGCTTCCCGCGCCGAGTGCCGGGTCGAACCCGCCGATCTCGGAGAGGAACGACGTTCGGAACGACATATTCGCCCCTGAGCCGAGCGCGCCCGCCGCGTAGGGAAAGAGACGACCGTTCGGCCGGTTCGCCCCCAGGTCGAACGAGGTGCGGTACTTGCCCTTGTTGAAGCCGAGATGGTCCTCGACCCAGCGTTGCGCCGGGGTGTCAAGCTCGAGCGGCTCGATCGCTCCGGTCACACAGGCCACGTCGTCTCCGAGCGAAAAGGCATCGACGATCTGGCCGAGCCATGCCTGATCAACGACGACGTCGTCGTCGGTGATGGCCACGATGGGGGCGGAAATCGTGCGCAGTCCGGCATTGTGGGCGCGGGCCAACCCCGCCCTCGGCTCGCGGACGTACCTGACCGGTGACGAAACGGACATCGCTGCCACCAATTCCCGCGTCGTCTCGGTGGTCGGGGCATTGTCCACGACGACCACTTCGAACGATTCGTAACCAGACGCGAGAACCGAACGAAGGGCGCGTTCCAACGACGCGGTCCGATCCCTCGTGGCGATGAGCACGGTGACGTTCGGTTCGGTCACCATGTCAGCCGCACCCCGTCGAGGCTGTAGCGACCGCCGGCGTTCGGCGTGTTGTTGAGGAACACCACCAAGTCGATCGGGCCGAGCGTCGAGACGTCGACTTGCACCCTGCGCCACTGATTCGGTGCGAGCGCGCCGATCGGTACTGAGAGTCGGCGGGTGCCATTGGCAAACAGCTCGACCGTGAGCTGCTGCCCGCCGTTCTCGCCGTTGACCCAGAACTCCAGGGCCGAGCCCGGCAGGGTCGAGAACGGCTTCTGCAGGTGGAGCTGCAGGCCGACCCACGGATCTGCGACAACGGCGATCGCCTTGGTGCCCGACTGCACTGGTGAGGTGCTGGCGTAGTTGCGTGGTGCCCAGCCCCAATCGTCGGCGTTGGTCAGCGCGTCGTCGAACAGCACGAGTTGGTTGACGCCACCTGTGATCGCGGACGTCGTGAACGTGGCCTCGGCCGAGGTCGCTATGTTCCCCGCGGCATCTGCGCTCCGCACCCGGTAGCGATAGGTGGTCGCCGGCAGCAGCCCGGTCAGCGTCTGCGAATGCAACGTCACCTTGGTGGTGTCGAGCACGGTCTCTGCGCCGTACGCTGCCGTCGTCCCGTAGACGATCTGCGACGTGGACGATTCGTCGGTCGTCCACGTGATGGTGGCCGTGTTCGCCGTCGGTGTGCCTGACAGCACGGCCGAGATCTGTGGGGGAGTGCTGTCGATCCCGCTGGAAGGAAGAACCTGCAACAGCGACTCGATCGATGCGGACAGTGCGTCGGCGTTGGAGAGAAGCAGATAGCGCTGGTTGCCCTGCGCGTTCGGCGTGAACACGTTGCCGCCGTTGGAGTCGACGCTGTTGCGGCCGGGGCCCGAGAGGGTGAGCAGGGCGTCGTTCGGCCGGACGGCATGGTAGACGGCGACGAGGTCGTAGGAGTAGATCCAGTTGCCCGGTCGCACGAACGCCTCGTACGCCACCCGCACCGGTGAGCTCGCCGGGTGCACCCGACTGATCGTCTGACCGGTGTGTACGGGGTCTCCGACCTCGTAGCCGGCCCACACGATCGGCGATGTCCAATTCGTGGCGACGTTCTGGGCGGCGACCCATGCCCCTCGGAGGTTGTTCTCGCCCGGCCACGTGGGATAGCCGCCGCCCATGGCGACGAGCCTGTTCACCTTCTGGGCGATGAGCGCACGACCCGAGAGCGGGCTGCTTGCGTCGGGCGCCGAGTCGAGCAGGGCCGACAGGTTCGACAGGTAGCCGACCGACACGACCACGACGCTGTTGTCGGGTTGGGCGGCCAACGTGCGCCGATACACATTCACCGCAGTGTCCGGTGTCGGCGTGGCCAGCGATGCGAGGGCGGCGCAGGGCCGAACGAAGTCCGGCGTGTTGACATCGGTCCCGTTGTTCGGAAGCGAGGTGCCCAGCGGGAGCGCTCCGGCGCCATACCACTGCATGACCGCAGCGGCGCAGCGCCACGAATCGGCGGAGACCGCCGGACGGCTCGTGCGGGTGTTCACGCCGACGGCGATCACCTGGGCTTCGCCGAGCGCCTGCAGACCGAAGGCGGTGGCCAGCGCGGTCACGTCATCGGCGTCGCTGAAGATGTCGGTGTCGACGATCACCCGTGTCGGACCCGTCGGTGTGCCGCCGGTCCGGAAGGTCAGCTCGGGGCTGGTCGTGGTGCCCCCGGCGTTCGCGCTGCGGACCCGGTAGCGATAGGTGGTGTTGGCCGTGAGTCCGGTCAACAGCACCGTATGGGATGCGACCGGGGACGGATCGAGGGTCGAGGCGAGCCCGTATTCCGGCGTCGTTCCGTACTGGACCTGCGAGTCGGCTGCAGTGTCGGTGGTCCACGTCACCGTCGCCCGGTCCGTGCCGGCGACGGCGCCGACATTCGCGATGATCGGTGCCGTCGGCGTGGTCGATGGTGCGGCGCGAAGGGCAACGACGACACCGAACGCGGCATCGGGCCGCACCGCCGAGGTGGCGGTCATATCGCCCGTCGAGCCGGGGTCGGTCAGAGGGCGCACGTGCATGCTCGCGGAGACCTTCTTGTTGCCCGACTGGGCATCGCCGACTTCCGTCGCCGAGGTCGGCGTCGACCAGGTCTTCAGTCCGCCTTTGTCGCGCGACGCCGAGTACGCGGCGACGACCGCACCGCCCGACGATGTCGTGGCGATCGATGGAACGGTCACCGAAGAAGTGCCCGTCGACGTCACGGTCTGTGCGGCGTCGACCGGCCGGTCGGGGTCGACCCCGGAAAACGCTCCCATGAACGCGACGACAGTCGCTTTCGAGGACAGCGTCCAGGTCGCGCTCCCTGTTCCGGGCCCCGCGACGCGCGTGAATACCGCAAGGCCTTCGGTGCCGGCACGATCAGTCTGCGCGGCGAGCGTCCAGTCCGTCGGCGCAGCAACGGTCACCTGCTGGCCTTCCCTTCTTGCCCGATAGGCGATCGAAGCGACCAGCACGTCGCCGGTTCTTGTGCCCGACGGGATGTCCAGTCTCACGTCACTGGCGTCATCGGCAGTCCTCGAGGTCGTGCTGGCCGGGACGTCGACCGCCGCTGACCCGATCCCCGGCGCAGTGACAACTGCGAAGGAGATGAGGAACGTCACGGCAACCACACCGGCGAATGCCGGCTTGGTGGGTCGAAAGGAGCGGCGGTGCATGTCGAGGTTCTCCGGTATCGCGGTCAGCGAGCAGGCGTGTTGGTGGATGAGGAGGACTTGCCGGGCGTCGGAAGGACGAACGCGAGTCCGGTCGCGCAAAGGCCGCCCAGGGTCGCTGCGGCGCGTCCGACACCGGATGCGTCGCGGCGCACGATCGCCCGGGCCCCGGTGCCGAAGGAACGTCGAAGTGCATCGGCGGCGAACCGCCGTTCGGGTCCGAGCGCTCCTCCGCCGAGCGTGCGGTGGATCAGCGCCTTTGAACGTCCTTCGGCCCAACAGCGACGGATGAAGTAGCGCGGTGTGAGGCGACTTCTGTCGACGTGGTGGAGCACGGTTGCCTTCGGCTCGTACAGCACGCGGGCGCCATTGCGGCTGAGTCGCATGCACAGTTCGGTCTCTTCGCAGCCCGCGGCGTTTGCGCCGACGCGACCGAGCCGCACGTCGAATCCGTCAGTCGCGACGAGGGCCTCGCGGCGAAACGCCATGGTGCACCCGATGACGTTGCGAACCTCGCTGAGCACTTCGGGCAGCCCGGTCCACGAACAGCCGACGACCCAGTCGTACTCGTGAGGCCACCAGGGCGGGAAGTCGTCGGGCCGGGCTGGCAGAGCGCGACCACCGACGGCCACGACGGTCGGATCGTCGAACGGGGAGATCAGATGACCGAGCCATCCGGGCAGCGCTTCTGCGTCGTCATCGATGAAGGCGGTGATTTCGCAATCGGCCGAGGCGATACCCGTATTGCGCGCCCCCGACAAGCCTTGATCGTTGGCGTTCGCGACGATGCGCACCGGAGTCTGAGCATCGCATGACTCGAGGCTGTCCTTCGCGAGACGCAGGAGTTCGGCGTTGTGGTCGATGACGACCAGCACCTGGTCGGGGCGCTCGGACACGGCCGAAGCGACGGCGTTGCCCAGTTGCTCCCATCGCTGAGTGCTATGCGCGCAGATGATGATCGAAACAGTGTGGCGTCGACCAGCGACGTCAGGGCTCACCACGGTCGGACCAACTCCGAGAGGATGGTGCGGAAGACCCGGA
This sequence comes from Acidimicrobiia bacterium, assembly GCA_031431255.1. Lineage (GTDB taxonomy): Bacteria > Actinomycetota > Acidimicrobiia > Acidimicrobiales > JANYDT01 > JANLQX01. The sequence continues at coordinate 6,295 of JANPDB010000064.1, forward strand.
TCCCGTCACGGGTGGCGCTGAGGTTGCTCGTGCCGTGCAGGCGGCTCGACTCGAAGCTGGCGACTTCTGCCACACGCAGGCCACGGCCGGCGGCTCGGATGCAGAGCAGGGTCTCGATCTCGAACCCGCGGCAGTCCGGTGCGAGGACGTTCAGGTGCTGTCGCCAGAAGGCGATGTAGCCGTAGCAGAGATCGGTGTAGTTGGTCCGCCAGAGGATGTTGACGATGCGGGTGAGGACGCGGTTTCCCTTGGAGCGGAACCCGGTGATGTCGTGGGAGCCACCGCCCTGGATGTAACGCGTCCCCTTGACGAAATCCGCTCCCGTGCGCAGGGCCGACACGAACCGGGGGATCTCACCCGGGTCGGTGGATCCGTCGGCGTCGATCATGGCGATGATGTCTCCGGTCGCCGCCCTGAATCCGACAATCAGCGCGTCGCCCTTCCCCTTGCCGGTCTGCTGCACGATGCGAATCGACGGCAACAACTGGCACGCCACGGCGACGGTGTCGTCGGTCGAGCCCCCGTCGACCAGGATGACCTCATGCACCCACAGCGGAATGCGGGGAAGCACCGCGTAGAGGTTCTGGGCTTCGTTCAACGCCGGCACGACGACGCTCACCGACGGTGTCACCGTGGCGTCGATCCGCCCGTCCGCGGACGGGACGAGGTACGGCCCGCCCCGGCGTGACTCGCGTGTCGTCACGCTTCCCTGTGCCGAGTTAAGCAACATCTGTCTCCTCCATCCTCCGAACCGCGATTCGGAACTGAACACCTGACCAGTGCGTCCGGGATGCCGGGAAATACATGGGAATGCGAAGAATGGGTCGATCGACCTATCCGGCGAGCCACGCGGTGACGGTTCGGCCTGGTCCGTGGACGGCTCGGCCTCCGATCCCCTCGCCCCGCCGTCTCAAGGAGCAGCGGTCCGCCAGCCGATACCCGGGTCATGGGTCGGCACTCGGCAGGAACGACGTGGACATGCTGGCGGGCGTGACGACGACGCCGGAGAGCAGCGCGACCGGCGTCGACTGGCGCATTGACCTGCTCCCCGACGTCTTCACGCTCCTCGACGCACTGCACGCCGAGGTCGGGCGGGTGTGCGGGGGCGAGGCCGACCCCCTCAATGCGTATCTTCTCGCAGTCGCGCTCGGGCAGATCGCAGACGACGTCCTCGAGCCCTCCACGCCGATCGACCGGGTCGCGGAGTTCCTGGGCTTCGGCGGGCGTCCCGCCACCCGAAGGGCGACGGTCCTGCTGCGGGCGGCTCGCCGGGTCTTCGGACGATCCGGCGGACGGCAGCGGTCGGTCGACCTGCGGCGCTGGCGTTCTGACCTGGGCAGCCTCATCGAACTGCTGGCGGCGTCGCTTCGCACCGAGGGTTCCGTCCCAGCGGATCGTCTCGATCACGCGCTCGGTCCGCTCTACGAGACGGGCGCCGTGCTGGCCGATGCCGTCTTGCGGGGGGCCACGCCCGTGCTCCCCAGTTGCTTCGAGACCTTCGACCTCGGTGTCGGCGACATGTTCCAGCTCGGCGAGCGGCTCACCGAACGCGTTCTGCTGCCGCCGGAGACGACGGCGTCGATCGTGATGGTCGGTGTTCGTACGTCCGGGAGCTACATCGGGCCGTTGCTCGCCGAGGTCCTTCGGAGCCGTGGCGCCGACGTCGACCTGGTCACCATGCGGCCCGGCGTCGCGCTCACCACGACGATCGCTCGGTTCGTGCGCGCCCGGGCTTCGGGGTCTCGCTTCGTCGTGACCGACGATCCGCCCGTCACCGGTTCGTCCTTCGTGCGGTGCGTCGATGAGCTCGTTCGGCTCGGGGTGCCCCGCACGTCCATCAGCGTTGCCTATCCCTGCTTCATCGGTACGCCGGAAAGACTCCGGGGCCTGGAGGACCTTTCACACGTCACCCTGCCCTGGGCCGACTGGGACGTCCACGCGAGATTGCACGAGGCAGCGGTTCGCTCGACGCTCGTGGAACTGCTTCCGCGTGGGGCGGTGGTCCGTGACGTCGAGGAAGTCAAGCGGCGTACGCCGCGACGCGCCGAAGCCCACGTGCGTGTCGTGTACCGCGTCTGCGTCGACGACCCGGACGGCAGCGCCGGCGAACGGATGATTGCGGTGCAAGGGGTCGGTATCGGGTACTACGGGGAGCACGTGGCCGTGGTGGCCCGGACGCAGGATGCCGCGGTGCCGGAGATCCTGGGCCTGCGGAACGGCCTGCTGTATCGGGAATGGCTGCCGGAGTCGCATCGTGTCGATTGGACGTCGCCCCACGGAAGACATGCCCTG
>JANPDB010000065.1:0-5089 GCA_031431255.1 Acidimicrobiia bacterium
GCGGCCGACCGGCTTCGGCGAGGCCAGCACGGTCGGGACATGGGCTCCGAGGGCGCGCGCCAGCTCCCAGGCCCGGATCGCCGTTCCGGCCATCCGTTCACCGATCACATCGTTCGCGCTGAGCACGACAAATCGTCCGACCGGAGCAGCATCGAAGAGTCCGGGAACACCAAGGAACCGGGTGACCTTCCCGAGCGTCGCGACGTAGGGCGGCGAGTCGTTGCCGAGCGCCTCCAGCGGCTGGCCGAACGTGGCGAACACGGTGCTGTCGTCGACCTGGCGGCGCGCCTGGATGTCCTGACGCTGCGAAAGGATCGCGTCGAGGTCGTCGAGCACGTCGTTCACCGCGTGCATCCGCGCCGTGCCGATGCGGTGCACGGGCTCCATCTCCTCCGCTTTCACCCCGATCTCGTAGGAGGCTCGGTCGCTTCGAGCATCGTTACGTGCTCGCCTGGCCGCCATCAGCAATGCCGCAGAGAGCAGGGTGGGGAGGTTGTCGTCGTCGACGTTCTTGAGCAGCATCCGCAGGGCGTTGCGCTCCAGGAGAAGGATGCGTTCGTGGGTCGCGAACCGGCTCGACGTGCCGTGATGGCGGTGATAGCTGAGCGCGTGTGCGCTGAGCTCGACCCGATAGCCACACAACTGGAGCCGCCAGCCGAAGTCGACGTCTTCGAAATACGCGAAGAAGGCCGGATCAAAGCCCCCGAGCTCGACAAAGAGATCGCGTCGGACCAACATCGCCCCGCCGCAGGCGAAGGGCAGACGACGGCCGTCGGCGGACTCACCGATCAGGCCCTTCGCCGTCGCGTCCGCAACGGTCGCTCCGAAGCCCTGCTGCTGCCCGAAGCCGTGGAAGTTGATGGTGGCATCGGCGAAGTCGACGTGCGTGCCGTCCCAGTCGAGGATCGTCCCGGCGACACATACGACTCCCTCGTCGGGCCGATAACGCGAAACCAGTGCCCGGAGCCAGTTCGCGTCGACGCGCATGTCGTTGTTGATCAGCGCGACACAGTCCTCTGTGGCGTGCTGAGCAGCGAGCGTGACGGCCGGGGCGAAGCCGAGGTTCGTCCGCTGCGGGAGCACCTCGACCCAGGGGTAGCGGTCCGCGAGGAGCTCCTTGGTGCCGTCGGTCGAGTTGTTGTCGACGCACACGGTTCGTACGAGACCCGCCGGATAGTCGAGCGCAGCGATCGAATCGAGGCAGGGACCGAGGTGGTCGCGTCCGTTGTACGTGACGAGGACGATGCACACCGAGACGTGCGGACCTTCGGGTGAACGATCCATGGGCACGGCGGACCAGTGTACGAACGACTGCTGGCAGCGCGGATCTTTCCGGTCCCGTCTGGACTTCGCCCGCCCGTCGTCCTACCTGTTTCCAACCGGTCAGCGACAGATCGCCTATGCGGGGTTCCCCGCCATCCCCGAGAGGTCGTAGGGTGGGTCCCAAGGCCTGTTGTCGACGTTGCGTGGTTAAGTAGTCACGTCCTGTGGCCGAAATGATCCCTATGACTCGTCGCCGACTCGCCTTCGCCGCCGTTCTGGGTACGGCGGCGCTCCTCGGAGTCACCCTCGTCGAGCCGTCCCCGCCGGCCCGAGCGGCGACCAGCTCCCCGGCCGACTTCGCGTCCGAGGCGTTCTCGGATCCGTGGGACTACAACAACCCCGAGGACCAGGTGCTGGCCGACGACGGACCGATGCGGTCGGCCACGAACGCCTCGATCAGCGGCGGACAACTGCACTTCGACATGGCCCAGCCCGGCTACTTCCACCCCTTGTGGGGCGGTTACCCCGGCGCCATCGTCCACGGACGGGAGGGTGCGGGCGCACCGATCGACGCCGGCCGCTACAACCGCATCGCGTTTCGCATGAATGCAACCGCCGAGGTTCCCGCCGGAATCCGCTGGTACACGTGTGCGCAGATCAGCGACGCGTGCCAGGGAGGGTTCAACTTCTTCACCAAGCCCGGGTGGCACACGTACGACTTCGCCCTCAGCGCCATCAACGAGACCAACCTCACCACCCCATGGGCCGGGAACATCGTTTCGTTGCGGGTCGCGCTCTCGCCCGCGGCGCCGACGCACTTCGACGTCGACTGGATGCAGGTGTATCCGGCCGGGGCACCCGTAGGCGAAGGCATCGCGCCGGTTCCCCAGATCGATGAGCCGGACGCGAGCGGCGGGGCCGACTACGCCACGATCGCCCGAAACGGCGACGCCTGGGACTTCACGGAGGCCACCGACATCCATCGTCTCGACAATGTCCGGGGTTCGGTTTCGGGCGGCGTGTTCGCAGGCGCCAATGCCGGGCCGGCGACCAACGACCCGGGTGTCGGCATGCGCCTGGCTCAAGCCTTCAACGGAAGCGACTTCCGCCGGGTCACCGTCGACTACTCCTTCGACGGACCGTTCAACCTCGAGGACAAGAGCAACGGCGGAACGGTTGCCCGGATCATCTGGCGCATTGCCGGCACGCCGCTCACCCGGAACGGAGCTGACCTCCAGAACTCCGACGACATCGTCACCTACCCAAACCAGCGTTCGTTCACGGTGGACCTCGCGACCGCAAACCCGGCGGACATCACCGACCCGTCCCAGAACGGGCCGCGCATCGGCTGGGCGGGACAGATCATCGAGATGCTCCGCTTCGATCCCAACGAAGATCGCGGGGAACGCACCTTCCGGGTCGATCGGGTGAAGGTGGCCGACATCGATGCCGGGGCGACGAGCTTCGACGTGGAGTGGCACGACAACTCGTTCGCCGACGGCACGACCGCTGACCTGTTCATCGACACCGATCGATCGGGGTTCGACGGCACCCAGATCGCTTCCTCGATCACCGTCAAGCCCGGACGCAACGTTTTCACGTGGACACCGTCGCCGGGGACCAGCGGCACCTGGTACGTCTACGTCGTCCATCGCCGTAACGGCCAGGTCGGCCGGGCATACTCCGGCGGCCCGGTGCGCATCGGCGGCATCACGTCGCCGGCGGGGTACCAGTTCGGGACTGTCGTTGACGGTCCGGGCAGCCAGGCCGGGTGGGTTGCCGGGGGACAGAAAGCCCTCGCACTCCGCGCGACGACGGGGAAAAAGCCCTCGCAAAGGACGTCGGCTCGGAGGGCCGCCGCGAACAAGGCGAAGTAGCGCGCCGCCCCACCCGTAGGCTCGGGGTCGTGGAGCGCCCGTTGACCGCAGTGTGCATCACCACGGTCTCCCGCCGACCGTCGGCCCAACGGGCAACGTCCACCTTCTCCGCCCACCATCCCGGGGCGATCGTCCGGACCGTCGTGGTCGACGACCTCGTCACCGAGTTCGGCGCACGGTTCGTGGAGAGCCTGTTGCCGGCAAGGGAGTTCGCCCGGCTGGCCATGCTCCATGACGCGCCGGAACTGATTGCGGCAGTGCGCCCCACCGTCGTTCATGCCCTCACCACCGAAGGTATCGGCGTGGTCGTCGTTCTCCCCGACGATGCCGAGGTGTTCGGGCGGATCGATCCTCTCCTCGCGCCGTTCGACGCCGGAGCCGCCGTCGTGCTACTGCAGAACCGCTTCGCGCCGCCACCACCCGACGGACAGCTTCCCGATGCCGTCGACTTCGCCCGTCGTGGGCGGCTCGACCAGGAGCTGCTGGCCATCAGAGCCGGTGATACGCGCGCTGATGATCTGCTCCTCCAGTGGGAGGCGTGTCTCCGGCGCGGTCCGCACATTCCCGTCTCCCGGCTTGATCCGTTGACCTATCCGTGGCTGGATTCGCTCGCCGAACGGACCGGCGTCGTGGCCATCACGGACCCGACGATGCCGCTGTCGGTCCGCAATGCCGACGAGACGATGCGCGCCGTTCCGCCCGCGCTCGTCCGTTGGCCGGCGTTCGATCCCCGAGCACCTTGGATCCTCTCTGCGGAGACCGGCTCGTTACCCCGCGTGCGTCCGTCGAACGACCATCGCCTCGGCTCGATGGCCCGGGAGCGCGCGGCGGTTCTTCTGGAAACGGCGGATGACGGACGAGTCGGTGGCTTCGGTCATCTCCCTGCGGGTTTGCCCGTCGATGCCGTCATTCGACGCGCGTACGCGAACGCGCTTCTGCGATTCGAGTCCGGCAACGCCGCCGAGCCACCCAACCCGTTCGCCGGCGACACCGCAGCCGCGTTCTTCGCATGGCTGGCTGCAACCCAAGACGACGGCCTGTCGCCCTTTGTCGAGGCGTTCCGCGAGGTCCACCCCGAGCTGCACGACGCACTCCCATCGACAGAGGACCTCGTTTCGTGGCTCGCCGATCGCGGTGCCGCTGCCGGAATCCCCCCGGTGTTGCGCGGGTCGCAGACGCCGCGCCAGTCGGAGGTTGCGACGCTCGGCGCCGGGTTGGAGATCAGCGGGTACCTCGGGGCCCGCTTCGGCATGGGTCAGGCGGCGCGGTCACTGGTGCGGGCCGCGCTCGACGCCGGAGTTCCGACCGCGGTCACCGTCGACCCGCGGTCCGCGTACCACCGTGACGACGAATTCACCGAAATGCCGGAATCAAGCTCGGCGAAGTCGATTCCGTCGACCTACATCGCCGTCAGGAACGCCGACGCTCTCCTTGCCGACGCATCCGACGTTCTTCGTGCCCGCGATGCCGGACGAAGGGTGGTCGGCTACTGGTTCTGGGAGGTCGAGACGTTCCCGGATCGGCTGCGTCCGGCATTCGATCTCGTCGACGAGATCTGGGTGGCCACGGAGTTCGTCGAGAAGGCGATCGCCGCCGCGCCCGGCTCCCCAGAGGTACGTTTGATGCCGTATCCGCTTCTGGAGAATGTGGACGGACCCGAACGCGAACACCTTCGCAGCGCATTCGCACGTGCGCATACGATTGCGGACGACCGATTCCTGGTGTCGTTCAGCTTCGACTACGACTCCGTTGCCGATCGGAAGAACCCGTGGGGTGCCGTCAACGCGTACCGCTGGGCGTTTCCCGAGGCAGGCGTGCCGTTCGACGACGGACGGGTCCCGCTCCTCATCATCAAGGCGATCGGCGCCGAACGACATCCGACCGATCACGACCGCCTCCTCCACGCGATCGGTGACCGCTCGGACGTCTGGCTGCTGGAGGGTCACCTC
>JANPDB010000066.1:0-2802 GCA_031431255.1 Acidimicrobiia bacterium
GGGCGCGATGGTGCGCCAGACTCCCGCGGCGAGGCGACGGTCGACGGTGTGGGGAGCGACACCGGCGGCAAGCAACTGGGACCGGGCTACGGCTCCGTTCTGGGCCGCGGCCAGGTCGTTGAAGATGCGGTCGGCGTGGTAGTTGGTCCTTTCCATGTCGCCATGATGTCGACGTCCGTGCGTGAAGTCGCCGGGCGTTCGAGGATTGCCGACGGCGCGGCGGATCGGCGCGCTCTTCGGACCGGACACCCGCGCCGGCGGCGCTCCGGCGCGTCGCGCCCAGACGGTTCGGGTGATACCCGAGCCCGCGCTCTGCCCCCCGCTCGCGACCCCAGGGACGCATCGGCGCTCTCGCTCGTCTCCCCCTCGGGCGCGGGTCACGCTGCGGACGGCCTCGTCGTCACCAGGGAGGTGCCTGCCGGACGGTGAGCTCCGCGCCGCTGCGTGCTGCCAAACACCTCCCAACCGCGTTCGGAGGTGTTCTGCCCCCATATATGGGGGCAACCTCTCTCCCAACCGGTCCACCGGCTACCGTCGCGTAGCTACGCAATTTTTGTTCAACTTCGACGGAGGTCGGTCACGATGGATTTCAGCAAACTCAGCAACGGGGACAAGGTCCTGGGGGGTGCGGGACTGCTGTTCCTCATCTCCACGTTCCTGCCCTGGTTCGAGGTAAAAGCCTTCGGCTTCTCGGCTTCGGCCAACGGGTGGGACGTCGGCTTCCTCTGGGCCGGCCTTCCGTTCTTCCTCACCCTCGGCATGATGGTCTGGACCGGCTTGCGCCTGTTCAGCGCGGTCAAGCTGCCGCCGCAGATCCCGGCGCTGTTCCTCGCCGGCGGTGCGTGCACCTTCCTGTTTCCCTTCCTCAAGCTCCTCATCGGCGAAGACGGTCCGATCTCGCGGGCCTTCGGTCTGTTCCTCGCCGTGATCGCCGGCGCCGGTGTGGCCTTCGCCGGCTACCTGAAGTTCACCGAGGGCGGCGGCAAGATGGACGAGCTCAAAGCGCAGATGTCGGGCATGGCCGGCCAGATCGGCGACAAGGCCAAGTCCGCGGCCGCCGATGCCAAGGACACCGTCGACAAGAAGGACTGATGCGAAACTGAGGCGGTGACTGATCTCGCTGCCGCTTCGGCCCGCGCCCTCCAGGGCAACCTCGCCAAAGAGGGACCCAAACTCGCCCGCCAGAACAAGCTCTTCGTCCGAGACCGCATTGCGATCCTCGTCGACGAAGGCTCGTTCGTGGAGGACGGTCTCCTCGCCAACGCCAGCGCCCCCACCGGAGACCTCCCCGCTGATGGCGTCGTCACCGGCACGGCCACGATCGACGGCCGGGTCATCTGCGTGCTGGCGAACGATCCGACGGTGAAGGCCGGCTCCTGGGGGGCGCGAACCGTCGAGAAGATGATCCGCCTCACCGAGCACGCCCTAGCCAACGAGCTGCCGGTCTTCTATCTCGTCGACTCCGCCGGCGCCCGCATCACCGACCAGGTCGAGCTGTTTCCCGGTCGACGCGGGGCCGGGCGCATCTTCTACAACCAGGTGACGCTGTCAGGAAAAGTCCCGCAGATCTGCTGCCTCTTCGGTCCATCGGCCGCCGGCGGCGCCTACATCCCGTCGTTCTGCGACGTTGTCGTGATGGTCGAGGGCAACGCGTCGATGTACCTCGGCTCGCCCCGGATGGTCGAGATGGTGACGGGAGAGATCACCACCCTCGAAGAGATGGGTGGCGCCCGTATGCACGTGACCACGAGCGGGTGTGGCGACTACCTGGCTAGGGACGATGCCGAGGCGATCGCCATCGCCAAAGAGTGGTTCTCGTACATGCCCGACAACTGGCGGGCGCGTCCGGCGTCGGTTGCCAATGTCGAACCGGTCGCCCCGCTGACGGCGTCGATGATCCCGCTCGAGGACCGCAAGGCGTACGACATGCGCAAGGTCATTCGTGCGCTTGTCGATGAAGGGTCGTGGATGGAGGCCAAGCCGCTGTTCGCGAAAGAGCTGGTGGTCGGGTTCGGGCGCCTCGGCGGCGCAGTGACCGGGTTCGTGGCGAACAACCCGATGCAGAAGGGCGGGGTGCTGTTCCACGACTCGGCCGACAAGGCGGCGCGCTTCGTATGGCTGTGCGATGCGTTCAACATCCCGCTGGTGTTCCTCTCCGATGTGCCCGGCTTCATGGTCGGCACCGCCGTCGAACGGGTCGGGATCATTCGTCACGGGGCGAAGATGATCACCGCGATCTCCGAGGCCACGGTGCCCAAGGTGTGCGTGATCGTGCGCAAGGCCTATGGAGCGGGGCTCTACGCGATGTGCGGTCCGGCATTCGAGCCGGAGGCGACCATCGCCCTCCCGATGGCCAAGATCGCCGTGATGGGCCCGGAGCCGGCGGTGAATGCGGTCTACGCGAACAAGATCGCCGAGATCGAGGACTCTGCGGAACGTGAGGCGTTCGTGCTGGCGAAGCGCACCGAGTACGAACAAGATGTCGATCTCTTGCGGTTGGCGTCGGAGCTGGTCATCGATGCCATCGTTGAGCCGGAGGCGTTGCGTGCTGACCTCCGCGCACGTCTCTCGCGTGCGGTCAACAAGCCGAGAGTCACGGTTGAGAAGCGCCATGGCGTCCCACCGGTCTGAGCGATGACGACGATGTCGCTACCCGAGTCCATCCTCATCCGCGACGTCGGGCCGCGTGACGGTCTGCAGTCCGAGGCCCCCGTGGGTGTCGCCGATCGAGTCCGCCTCATCGAGGCCCTCATCGATGCCGGAGTCACGCGCATCGAACTGTGCTCGTTTGTCTCGCCCAAG
>JANPDB010000067.1:0-7922 GCA_031431255.1 Acidimicrobiia bacterium
AGTCGCGCCGGCCTTTGCGTCGGCGCCCAATCGTGAGGTCACTGACGTGTGTGGAATCGTCGCAGTCACCGGGGCCGTTTCGGCTCTCCCCATCCTGCTGAACGGCCTCGCCCGTCTCGAGTACCGCGGGTACGACTCAGCCGGAGTCGTCCTCCAGCAGGACGGTCTGTGGATGGACAAGAAGGCCGGGAAGCTCGCCGTTCTGGTCGAGTCTCTCGGTGACGATGCCCCGACGGGTCCGGGCACGGGCATCGGCCACACCCGCTGGGCCACCCACGGCAAGCCGGTTGACCACAACGCCCATCCGCACGTCGACCACAGCGGAAAGGTTGCTGTCGTCCACAACGGCATCATCGAGAACTACGTCGAGCTGAAGAACGCGATGATTGCTGACGGCCATCGGTTCACGTCGGAGACCGACACGGAGGTTCTGGCGCACCTGATCGGGATGGAAGTCGATGCCGGTCTCGCGCTTGCCGATGCCGTGCGGTCGGCGCTCCGCAAGGTCGACGGGAGCTTCGCCATCGCGGTTCTGCATGCCGACATCCCGGATCTGATCATCGGTGCACGCCGCGGCTCCCCGCTGATCTGCGGACGTACTGATGCACTGGGATTGCTGGCCTCCGACATTCCGGCGATCCTCTCGGAAACCCGTGAGATCTACGTGATCGAGGACGACAACATCGTCGAGGTCACTCCGGGCGCAATCGTGGTCACCACGCTTGACGGCACCGTAGTAACACCGCAGGCGCGGCACATCTCTTGGGATCTCGAAGCGGCCGAGAAGGGTGGTTATCCCGACTTCATGCTCAAGGAGATCCACGAGCAGCCGGCGGCGATCACAGAGACGCTCCGCGGCCGTACGCGCGCTGATGGTTCGCTGGTGCTGGACGAGATGCGCCTGAGCATCGATCAACTCCGTTCGATCGATCGCGTCTCGATCGTCGGATGCGGAACGAGCTTCTACGCAGGCCTCGTTGCCAAATACGCAATCGAACACTGGACACGGATGCCCTGCGAGGTAGACGTCGCGTCGGAGTTCCGGTACCGAGATCCGGTCCTCGGGCCGTCGACGCTCGTTGTCGGCATCAGTCAGTCCGGCGAGTCGCTCGACACCATGGAGGCGATCCGTTACGCACGCAGCGCGACGAACAAGGCCAAGGTGCTCACGGTCAGCAACGTGGTCGATTCCTCGATGGCACGTGAGGCAGATGCTGTGCTCTACACCCACGCCGGACCCGAGATCGGCGTTGCCGCCACGAAGACCCATCTCGCGCAGATCGTCGCCATGCAACTCCTGGCGTTGTACTTGGCCCAGGTGCGCAACACCCAACATCCGGGGGAGATCAAGGCGCTGCTCGAGATCCTCGAGTCTCTGCCCGACAAGGTCGAGGCTGCCCTTGCCCACACCGAACACATCACGATGCTGGCGAAGCGCTTTTCCGACACGCGCGACTTCTTCTTCCTCGGACGCAACACCGGCTATCCCACCGCGCTCGAGGGAGCGCTGAAGTTGAAGGAGATCAGCTACGTGCGCGCCGAGGCCTACCCTGCAGGCGAGATGAAGCACGGGCCCATCGCCCTGATCGAGCCCGGGAGCGTCGTGATCGGCGTCGCCACGCGTGGTCGTCTTCACGCCAAGATGCTCTCGAACATGCAGGAGATGCGCGCGCGTGGGGCAACGATCGTGCTCGTGGCCAACGAAGGTGACGAGGAGACGGCGGCGCAGGCCGATGAAGTGTTCTGGGTGCCATCGCTTCCTTCGAACGCGGAACTCTTCATGCCGGCGGTGAACGTGGTGCCACTCCAGATCTTTGCGTATGCGCTGGCGCGGGCCAAGGGTCTCGACGTCGACAAGCCCCGGAACCTGGCGAAGACGGTGACGGTCGAGTAACAGCCGTTCGGTCCACCCAGGCTTGCGCTCCGAGGGTGTACAACCGAGGGGTGAGCATTGTCGGGATCGGTATCGACGTGGTCGACGTCGCACGCATGCGCGAGACCCTCAGCCGAACGCCGTCGTTTCGCGAGCGCTGCTTCACTGTCGGCGAACGGGCGTACGCCGAGAGGGCGCACGATCCGTCCGAGCGCTTCGCGGTCAGGTTCGCGGCAAAAGAGGCGGTGATGAAGGCGATGGGCCTCGGTCTGGGGGCGTTCGGTTTCTATGACGTCGAGGTGATTCGCGCTGACGATGGCGTACCGAGTCTCCGTATCTCCGGAGACGCTGCCCGGCTCGCCGACAACCTGGGCATCGTCCATTGGCATCTTTCTCTCTCGCACACCGAAACCACCGCCGCTGCCTACGTGATCGCCGAGCGATGACTCCCATCGTCTCACCGGCGCAGATGCGGACTCTCGATGAGCAGTCCGGGGTTCCCGAGGCTGCACTCATCGAGCGCGCCGGCCGAGCAGTTGCCTGGACAGCACGCTCGATGTTGGGCGGGGTGTACGGACGACGGGTGACCGTCCTGACCGGCCCGGGAAACAACGGTGCCGACGGTTTGGTCGCCGCACGCGTGCTTGCTTCGTGGGGAGTGGCGGTCCGAGTGGTTCGTGTCGACAGCACCGTGCCACCCCCGAGCAGCATCGAGGATGCCGACCTCGTCATCGACGCGCTGTTCGGCACGGGAACCGTGCGGCAGATGACCTTCCCTTCCATAGGTGTACATACGATGGTCCTCGCCGTCGACATCCCTTCGGGGGTCGACGCCCGCACCGGCGAACTCTTCCCCGGATGCTCGGCGCCGCACGCCGACGTCACCGTCACGTTTGTCGCACCGAAGCCGGGACTGCTCTTCGAACCTGGTGCCTCGTTGGCCGGTGAGATCCGTGTCGCCAACATCGGCATCGACCCCGCCGACGAATCGGCACGGACCATGCTGCTCGATGAGGCATCCGTCCGCGAACGCCTCCGACGGCCGGCGGTGACCGCCCACAAGTGGAAGCACGCAGTGCTCGTCGTCGCGGGGAGTTCCGGGATGACGGGTGCTGCGGTGCTGTGTGCTCACTCCGCTGCCCGCAGTGGCGCATCGCTCGTCAGGTTGTCGATTCCCGGAACGGTGCTCGGCGGCGACGAGGTGGTCGGGATGGAGCTCCCTTCCGTCGAATGGGGGATGGTGGCGGCAGGCCACGCCGCTCGCTGTTCGGCAGTGATCGTCGGCCCGGGACTCGGTTCTGATGTTGCTACTCAGGCCGAGGTTCGAGCGCTGCTCGACGCGCTCCCGTCCGGCTTGCCCGTGATCCTCGATGGGGACGGGCTTGGCGCGGTCACGATCGAACTGCTCGCGGCGCTGCACAGACCGATGATCCTGACCCCGCACGACGGCGAGTTCACCCGGCTCTCCGGCAACGCTCCGTCCTCCGACCGGATCTCGACGACTCGGGAGTTTGCTCTCCGAACGAACGCGGTGGTGTTGCTCAAGGGACCTACCACCGTCGTTGCATCGCCGGAGGGGCACGTCGAAGTCATCCGTTCCGCTGATCAGCGCCTGGCCACTGCCGGTTCGGGCGACGTGCTCGCCGGCGTGGTCGGAGCGTTCTGCGCCGTCGGCATGGACTCGTTCCACGCCGCATCGACGGCGGCATTCGTTCATGGCAGGGCGGCAATGCGCGGGCGCACGTCCGGCCTGGTGGCCGGTGACCTCCCCGTTCTGCTCGCCGACCTGCTGACGGACTGGCTGGGGACGGTCCCGACCGCCCCGTGACGTCGGCGAGACTGGTCGGACGATGAGTGAGCAGTTCCGCCCCACCACCGCATGGATCGACCTCGATGCGGTTCGCCATAACACGCGCGCGTTCGTCGAACACGTCGCGCCTGCCAGCGTGTGCGCCGTCGTCAAGGCCGATGGATACGGACACGGTGCCATCCAGTGCGCGCGAGCCGCGCTCGAAGGCGGGGCGGCGATGCTCGCCGTGGCGTCCGTCGAGGAGGGTGTGGAACTCCGTGGAGCCGGGGTCGATTCGCCGATCCTGCTCCTCTCGGAATTCCCGATCGGCGCCGAGGTGGCGGTGCTCGAGAACCGCCTCACTCCGACGGTGTATTCGTTTGATCGGGTCGGCGCGCTCCACGCCGCCGGGGCTCCAGCGGGGACCGGTGTGCATCTGAAGGTCGACACCGGCATGCACCGGGTCGGCGCGTTGCCGACGGAGGCGCTTGCACTCGCCCAGGCGATCGACGCATCGTCGGTTCTCGAGCTCGCCGGGACATTCACGCATTTGGCGGTCGCCGACACCGTCGACTGGGATGATCCAAATCATCCGTACACATATCATCAGCTCGACTGTTTCGACGATGTGCTTGCCACTCTCGTGGCGGCTGGCATCGATCCCGGGGTCTGCCATGCATCGAACTCCGCCGGCGCGCTCGCCCACCCACGGGCTCGGTACGACATGGTGCGCGTCGGCGTGTCGCTGTACGGAAACGATCCGGATCCCGGATGTGCGGCGGAGACGTTCGGGGTATCGCTCCGCGCGCCGCTCCATCTGGTCAGTCGCGTTGCCCACACGAAGCGACTCGCGGCGGGCTCTCGGATCTCCTATGGCCTGACGTACGAATTGGCCTGTGACTCCGTCGTCGCGACCGTTCCGATTGGCTACGCCGATGGCGTTCCTCGTCGACTGTCGGCGGTGGGTGGTCACGTGCTGATCAACGGCCAGCGCTTCCCGATCGCCGGGAGGGTCACGATGGATCAGATCGTGATCGACTGTGGCCCTGTCGATGAGGCCGGTGCGGTGGTCGAACGGGGAGATGAGGTCGTTCTGCTCGGATCCCAGGGTGGCGAACGCATCACACCGTGGGACTGGGCCCAGCGTCTCGACACCATCGCCTACGAGATCACCTGCGGGATCTCGAAACGTGTGCCTCGCCGTTTCGTCGACACCGAGGTTTCGACAGCACATGGCTGAGCGACGGAGAGGCTTGGTCCCGGCCGGGATCGTCGGCGCTCTCGTCGGAGCCGGATACGGCGCCACGAAGTTGCTGGCCGCGTCGGACCGCCGGCGAACCGGTGTCGATCGCGAGCACCTGGCGCGTGCGATGGAGTATCTCGCCGAACCCGTTGGCACGAGACACCATCTGTTCGCGTCGACCGACGGCGGTCAACTCCACGCGGTCGAGCGCGGCCGTGTCGACGCGAAGCCGATCGTGCTGCTCCACGGTGTCAACCTGGCCGCCGCGCTGTACAACCATGTGCTCACCGACCTCGGTGATCGCTTCCGGGTGATCGCGCTCGACTGGAGGGGTCACGGCCGAAGCCGGCCCGGACGCGACGGGTACGGTGTCGCCCAACTCGGGAGCGACGTGGCAACGCTCCTGGAGCACTTCGACCTCACCGATGCTGTCGTGCTCGGTCATTCGATGGGTGGCATGGGGCTCGGGCGATTCGCCGTCGATCATCCTGGCGTTCGTTCATCGCGGGTGAGCGGCCTGGTGTTCTGCGACACCGCCGCGTTCGACGTCGGGCATCTGCCTCGGATCCTCCGTTCACTGCAATCTCAGCTCGCGTCGCTCAGCGTGCGGCACCCGGAACTGATCGGGCGAATCCAACAGGCTCCGCGCGGCGATCTTGCCTATGCGGCGAACCGATACGTCTTCGGGAAGAACCCCGATCCCATCGCAGTGGAGCAGCACCGCCTGTTGGTCGACGCAATGTCGCCGCTGGCGATGTCGAAGTCGTTGTTGCCGTTGCTGTTCCACGATTTGCGCTCGTCGCTCCCGTCGGTCGCGACCCCGTCGCTCGTCATGGTCGGTTCTGACGACCCGCTCACTCCGCCGAGCCAGGCCGAGGATCTGCTCCGGCTGTTGCCCAACGCTCGCCTGCACACCTTTCCCGACGCCGGCCACGTGCCGATGCTGGAATGCCGCGTCGAGTTCGCGAGTGTGCTGGCGTCGTTCGCCGACGAGGTGCAGTCCACCGGCTGACCGCCGCCCGACCCGTTCGTGTCCCGTTGGTGGGCCCGCAGGCACGCTCGGGCCAGCCGGGACCGGAAAATCGAAGGGAGCCGGCCCGAGCGAGTGAGCCGGCCCACGAGGTTTGCGCGTTTGTGCCGACAACCTCGGGGGGAAGGATCAGGTCAGGTGATGAGATGGCCGCCGGCGATCGCCGACGCGATCGACGGGAACAGCGGTAGACGTGGCAGCAGGCACGCCTGCACGGCGTGGTACACATCGGGCTTGCCCGACCACACCGATTGCGCCGGGTGGTTCCGGGAGTCGAGTTGATGGATCCACGATCCACCGCGAAGGTCAACGAAGTGCTCGATGGCGAACGACCACCATTGCTCGTAGTAGTCGTTGTAGAAGTCGTCGTTCGCGGCGTCGAGCAGTGCGGCGGCGGCGGCGATAGCTTCGCACGCCACCCAATGGAGACGGTCGCGGACGACCGCGTCACCGTCCCAGTCGGTCGTGTAGACGAACCCCGACGCACCGTCGGTCGACCAGCCGTCCGTCACGGCCCGGGCGAAGAGCGACTTGGCCGACGACACCAGCCAACTCGGGGTGCGCTGGCGCGTGACGTCAGGCTCGGCAGACGCGCGTTCGCGCAGGGCAGCGTCGAGGTGCAGGAGCAGGCGTGACCATTCGAACGCATGCCCGACGGTCGCTCCATAGGGACGGAACGGGTGGTTGGGCTGGTCCACGTTGTAGTCGAAGAGGGTTTCCCCGGTCGGAGTGAAATGCTCCGGGATCCGCCACTCGTGGTGTCGTGCCTGGGTGTTGATGAACCAGTCGGCAATGCGGAAGGCACGATCGAGCCATCGTCCGTCGTCGGTCGCGTCGGCGACAGCGAGGCAGCTCTCCACACCGTGCATGTTGGCGTTGGCTCCGAGATAGGGCTCGGCGACGCTCCAGTCGGCATTCCAGGTGTCCACGATTCGACCGTTCGCCTCGTCCCAGAAATGGGACTCGAAGACGGCGATCGCTTCGTCGAGGAGATCCCGGGCACCCGGCCGCGCTGCCACGGAAGCGCTCGAAGCGGCGAGCAGGACGAAGTCGTGGTCATAGGCGCGCTTCTCATCGCGTGCGGAGGGGTCAGTCGAGGTGAACCAGCCACCGTGCGCGGCATCGCGCAGCAGGCCACCGAGGGCAACGACGCCGTGGTCGACGAATTCGGCGCAGCCGGCGTGACCGAGCAGCACGCCGAGCGACAGCACGTGGGTCATCCGGGTGGTGATCCATGTCTCGACCGGACGGCCGAGCTCAGGTCGGCACTGTGTGTCGAGCCAGGCGAATCCGCCGTCAGGGTGTCGGGATGCCCGAGCGGTCTGCAGCAGCCGATCCGTCTCCGATTTCAGCCATCGGCGATGCGATCCGTCGTTCCAGTCCATGGCTGGACACTACGAGCCCCGCAGGAGCCTCGGCGGACTGGACCTGTGGCGGGGAGGACGGTGAGGCCGTCGAGCGCGGTGGAGACGATGCGGTGGCCCGTCGCCGCTCGGGCCAGCGGAACGGACTGGCCCAGCCCTTGCGGATGCGCAAACGCCAGCCGATCGTGAGGGCGAGCGCGACCATCCCCCAGCCGGCGAACACATCGATCAGGTAGTGCTCCCCCGAATACACGAGGGCGAACGCCATGGCCAACGGGAAGAGCAAGAGCAGGGGACGGAGGGGTTTCCAGACGACACCCCAGAGGAAGATGCAGACCATGAGTGCCTGCGCGCTGTGGAGCGAGGGGATCGCCGCAAACGGGTTCACGGTTCCCTGTCCCTTCTCGATGACGCGAGAGGCGAAGTTCAGGCCGACATGACTCCAGGCCCGCCCGGCTAGCACCCGGGGGAACGGGTCGATGAGTCCCTGTCGCGCGGCGTACCAGGGCGGGGCCGTGGCATACAACGCGAAGATTGCGCAGCTCGCGAAGTTCACCGAGACGAACGTTGCGGCGTACCAACGCCAACGGACGCGGTTCCGCCACAGGATCCCAGCGGTCAGG
>JANPDB010000068.1:0-1728 GCA_031431255.1 Acidimicrobiia bacterium
CCGTGATCTTCGCCTACGAGCACGGCATCATCGCTCCAGGCGACGACAGCTGACCGACTAGGCAGAAACGCTGGTGGCGAGGCGAGGCGTTGCCGGCCTCATCAGTGGACGACCCACGATCATCCACCACGCCACCGCGAACGCGGCGTTGCCGATCGTGTTGCCGATCTGTTCGATCCATTGCAGTGCTCGCGTCTGGTCGACCGACGCGAGGCGGGTGAGCAGCAAGACCGAGGCGATGTTCACGACGAGCAACAACGCTGCCGCGTTGAGACTGCGGCGCCGGGCCGCCTTCACGCCCATCACGATGACGGAGAGGTCGCCAAGCGTCATCAGCCCAATCATTGGGATCACCCATGCCCGACTCCAATCGGTGGCGGCTGAAAGCACAAAGGCGAGGGCGCTCAACGAAGCAGCGATCCCGAGGGGCACCTTCCAGAGGCCGAGCGACGGTGGGGTGGAGCCGGTCTCGGTGTAGTCGACATGGATCAAGGCCCACGTGAGGAGGGCAAAACCCCACGCAAGGAACGGAAACAGTGACCCGTCGAGCCATTTGAGATCAGGCCCGTCGAGGGCACGGATGAGCTTCCAGGTCGCCTTGGCCATTCCGCCACAGGTCACCGACACCCCACCGGCGATCGCCACGGGGTAGAACGACGGAACGACCGACCGCACGAACCGAGCGAGGAACCAGCAGCCGATCGCCGTTGCGATTCCGGGCATGTAGTCCTGCAGCGCGAGGGGAACGGTTTCCAGCGTGGCAACGATCACGGCGGCGAAGACTACGGGCCAAGAAGTTCGACGGCCACCCTGCTCCGTTTTGCGATGGTCAGACCCGGAGCCTCGCCCCGATGCTCGCCACATCGGCGTCCGAGCCCATCAGGAGCAGGACGTCCCCCTCGCGGATCCCGGCCTCGACCGGCTGCCAAGGATCGCCCGATCCTTCCCGTCGCAGGGCAAGGATCGTCACGTCGTCGTGTTCACGGGCCAGGTCGGCCGGATCACGGCCGATGACCCCGGACCCTGGACCCACGATGATGTCCTCGGACCGGAGCCCGTAGCCACTCAGAACGTGGGTCTCCACGACGTCTTTGCCCAACGCGGAGGCCGCCAGACCGGCACCGAAGTCGCCGTAGGGCGACATCGCTGCGGTTGCCCCGGCGTGCGTCATGCGCTGCTGCCACTCCACTTCGTTCACCCGGGAGATGATGCGCAGGTCAGGTCGCAGTGCCCGAGCAGTCAGGGTGACGACCAGATTTGCCGGATCGTCGGGACCCGCGGCAACGAGTGCGCGGGCAGTCTCGATCCCGGCCTCACGCAGCACGTCCTCCTGCATGCCGTCACCCACCACCACGAGCGCACCTTCTTCTCTGATGCTCTCGGCCTTGGCCGGATCGGCGTCGACCACAAGGCACTGGTGGCCCGATCGCAGCGTCGCCAGAACGACCGCTCGGCCCACGCGTCCGAAGCCGACAACGATCACATGCTGGTGCAGGTCCTTGCGCATCCGCTCGCCTCTCTGCGTCAGGAACGCCGTTCTCAGATCACCGGAAAGTAGCAAGGACGTCAGCACCGCGCCGGCATAGACCAGGACCGCGAATCCACCCGTGATCACTACCATCGCCCACGTCCGGCCGACGGTGTCGAGCGGCGTTACCTCACCGTAGCCAACCGTCCCGAGCGTGATCACGCTCATGTAGAGGGCGTCGAACCAGTCGAGACCCGCAA
>JANPDB010000069.1:0-2596 GCA_031431255.1 Acidimicrobiia bacterium
TTTCGAAGGCCGCCAATCGCCGTTGCGTCCACCGGGTCAGCGCTCGGCGAGACGGTCCGGCGCGTACTTCGCGAGCACCACACTCTCGAGTGCCGTCACGAACGCGACCAGGAGCATCGACAGCAGCGTGACGATCACCACGGCAGCCCACAGCCGCGCGTACTTGCTCGACGTGGTCGACAGCAGCATGAGGTTCCCGAGCCCGTCGCCCGTGGTCAGCCAGCCGTTGATAAGCGCGCCGAGGATGGCGGCAGGCGCGGTGACTTTGGCGGCGGCGAAGAACGCCGGCAGCGCCGCGGGGACGCGGGCCTTCAGGAAGTACTGCCACTTCGACGCATGGAGCGCCTTGAGCAGATCGAACTGCTCTTTGGAGAGCGACCGGAGGCCGAAGGTCATGAAGACCAGCGTGGGGAACCAGACGATGATCGCCACCACGATCATCGAACCGAGCAGATCACGTCCGAAGAGATAGGCCAGAAGAGGAATCATGGCCACGATCGGGATCGAACGAAGGGCGAGGGCGATCGGCATCACAGCTCGCTCAACCGCCTTCGACAGGACGAAGACGACGGACACGGCAACCGCAAGAGCCGTCCCGATCAGATAGCCGAGACCCGCCTGCCACATCGTCTCGCCGGTCGCCGACCAGATCTCCGAGCGCCGCTCCGCACCCCGGGTCGGATCCGTGAGGTAGTCCCACACGTCAGTCGGGGTCTTGCCGACGTAGCTGCCGACATCGGCAACCTTGAGGAACAGGTACCAGAGCCCGACGAGCACCGCAGCGGTCAGGACGAATGCGAAGAGCGCGTTCGCTGTGCGGATGAGGGCGATCCGCCACACGGCGGGGGCGCTCTCGTCGGAAACGGGGCGACCGGGGACTGACGCGAGGGGTGAGGTTGCGCTCACTGGCCGGTCTCCTTCGGCGCCCACGTAGTGAGCGATCGGCCGATCGCGGCAATCGTGAGGTAACCGGTGCCGGCAACCGCCGTGGCGACAACCGCGACACCCCAGACCCGCTCGGTCTGCACATTGCGCTGGGCATTGATGAGTGCCACCCCGAGACCGGTCTCGACCCGGCCAAGGAACTCCCCGATGATCGTGCCGAGAACGGCGGCCGGGGCCGACACCCGCAGAGCAGTGAACAGCGGCGGCAGGGTCGCCATAAGCCGAACCTTGCGCAACTGCGTGAGTCGACCCCCTCCGAGCGCGGCGATGACCTCGAGACTTGTGCGGTCAGCGGCGTGCAGTCCGCTGATCGTCCCGACGAGAGTCGACAGGATCACGGCCAGAGCGGCGAGGGTGATCTTCGGGGCATTGCCGTCGAGCGTGACCTGGAAGATCGGGCCCAAGGCAATGATCGGGAGCGACGTGACGGCAACAGCGATACGAAGGGCCCAACGTTCGAGGGATGGCACCAGCACGGTAAACAGTCCGATGGCGATGGCGATGGCATTCCCCCACAGCCAGCCCCACGCTGCTCCTGCCGCCGTGGCTCGGATGTGAACGGTATAGGAGGACCAGTTGCCAGTAAGTTCACTTATGATGCGCGTGGGGGGTGGGAGAACGCTCTGCCCATCGATGAGCACGCGAGCGGCGAACTCCCACGCGACGAGAAGGGCGGCAACGAGCGCGAGCGAAGGAGCCGCTCCACGAATTCGTCGACCGACAGCGGAGAGACGACCGGGCAGCGACGGCGAGGGTGTCAGAACGCTCGCCACGTCAGTGTGCCTCGGGATCGCCGCCAGCGCCGAACAGCACGTCGCTCACATGGTCGACGAGCTCGTGGAACTCCGGCGTACGCAACATCGCCGCTGTACGTGGACGTGGGAGGTCGACGGTGATGTCGGCAAGCACCTTGCTCGGCCGTGGTGACATCACGATGATGCGGTCGGCCAACATGACGGCTTCGTCGATCGAGTGGGTGACGAGAAGCGTCGTCGTGACCCGCTCCATCCAGATGCGCTGCAGTTCGAGGTTCATGCGCCGACGCGTCATCTCGTCCAGCGCGCCGAACGGCTCATCGAGGAGAAGGATCGCCGGCTCCGTCACCAGCGCCCGGGCAATCGCGCAGCGCTGACGCATGCCGCCGGAGAGCTGGGCGGGCCGCGCCTTCTCGAAGCCTTCGAGGCCGACCAGCTTGATGAGACCTTCGACCGCGGTCGGCGCGACCTTTTTCCCGGTCACCTCCAGCGCAAGACGGATGTTCGCCTCCACGCTTCGCCACGGCAACAACGCGGCATCTTGGAACGCGATGCCCAGATGATGGTTCCGGCGGGCCACCGCCGGCGGCTCGCCGTGGACCAGGACAGTGCCCGACGATGGGGTCTCCAAGTCAGCAAGGATTCGGAGCACCGTCGATTTGCCGCAACCCGAAGGTCCGAGAAGAGCGATGAACGCGCCCTCCTCGGCCTTCAGGTCGACGGTTTCGATGGCCGTGATGGTCGAACGACCCAAACGAAAGGACTTGGAGAGTCCCTCGATGTGGATGCCGGCGCCACGGGACGGCCCAGGGGAGGAGGCGTCGTCGGAGTTACGGACATCCACGATGTGGTCGATCTCGGTCACGGTCATCGCAGCTGATCTCTTAGGAGAGTCC
>JANPDB010000070.1:0-1502 GCA_031431255.1 Acidimicrobiia bacterium
GCGATGGCCCCCGCTTCGTCGGCGCCGGTGTCCTGCACAACGAGTTGGAGCTTGCGACCGTTGATGCCGCCGTTGTCGTTGATGTACTTCTCGGCGATGGCCACGCCGAGGCGCTGATCCTGGGCGAGGTTTGCCGTTGATGCGCCGGAGATGCCGAGGGCGACGCCGAGCTTGATCGGGGCACCGCCCGAGGCCGGAGTGGCTGCGGGAGCACTCCCCGCAACTGTGGTGGGCGCCGCGCTCGTCGCCGGAGTGGCAGCCACCCACTTGCGGCGGCTGCCGTCTTTGACGCACGTGAGCTTGCCGACGGTTTTACCGACTTCCTTCGGCGCGCAGCGGGCGCCCGCCTTCGGCGTCTGCGCAGACGCCGGAACCGACGCGACGATCGGCACGAGGACGAATACGGCACCGAGCACGCCGGCACGCAGGCGAACAGTCTTCACGGGTGGGTCTCCTTGGAGTCGGTCGGCCGCCGACACCGACGGCCGGGCGGAAGGCAGGTGAGTCGCACGATGTGACGTGCGTCGCAGCGAGCGAAACTGTATCGACCCTGTCGCGGGTATGCCGAGTTCGACCACACCATGCCACGTCCGGGTCACGCCGGATCCGGCCGCTTGGCCTTCGGGGCCCGCCTGCGGCGCGAGCCCGCCTGCCCTCTCGGGTCAGCTCGCGCTGCTCTCCTGCACGATCTGGGTGGAGACCCGGGTTGCGCCGTTGGCAACGGCCGCACGGACCGCGGCATCGAGGGCATCGAGCACTCGCGCGTCGGTCGATGCCCGCACGATCGTGCCGAAGGGTCCGACCTCGAGGGTGGCACCGGCCGCCTCGGCCGCGGCCCATGCGGCGAGCACATGCGCGCCGGGGGCACCGGGTACGAACGGCTCGACGAGGACTTCCCCAATAACTGCCATGCAGACATCGTACGGCTCACGCAGGCCGACCCACCCGCGCGGCTCGCTGCTTCGGTGCCGGCTCGGGCGACGAAGCCTCGTGACGGGGGGGTCAAAAGCGTTTAGTGTGTGCCGGGCGTCACGCTTTCGTGATGATCGATCCGTTTGGACCCAGGGGGGTTTGCGATGGCGAATGTTGTGCTCCAGAACATCGGCAAGAGATACGACAACGGCTTCGAGGCTGTCATCGATCTCAACCTCGAGGTTGCCGATGGTGAGTTCCTGGTGCTCGTTGGACCCTCCGGTTGTGGAAAGACCACGGCACTGCGCATGGTCGCCGGTCTCGAAGACATCACCGCCGGCGAGCTGCGCATCGGCGATCGGCGCGTGAACGAGGTTCCGCCGAAGGATCGCGACATCGCCATGGTGTTCCAGAGCTATGCGCTGTACCCCCATATGACCGTGGCGGAAAATATCGGCTTCGGTCTCAAGCTCCGCAAGATGCCCAAGGACGAGATCAATCGCCGAGTGACCGAAGCGGCCCGGATGCTCGCGCTCGAGGAGAACCTCGACCGTCGCCCGAAGCAGCTTTCCGGTGGCCAGCGCCAGCGC
>JANPDB010000071.1:0-2049 GCA_031431255.1 Acidimicrobiia bacterium
TCCACGGCGACGAAGATCGTGATGAGGTCGCGCGCCGAAGCCATGACGATCATGCCGAGCATCGAGCAGACGAGCAGGAACGAATACTCGCCCTCGTAGAAGTCGCCTTCGGCGAGGTAGTTCGACGACATGAGCAGCACGAGGTAACCGCTCACCAGGAACAGACCCTTGAGCAGCAGGGCATAGCGATCGACGACGTAGCCACCGCCGAACATCACTCGGGCGGTGTCGTCTGAAGCTGCGAGGGTGAGCAGCGGGATCGCCGCGAGCGCCACCCCGACTCCGGCCCAGGTGGTGATCAGGTACTTGCGCGTTTCGTCGATGAAGAGGTCGGCGATCAGGATGCTCACGGCGACGAGCGTGAGAACGATCTCCGGCGCGAGCGCGTGGTAGTCGAGGTACGGCCGAGTCCACTCGGCAGCAGCGAGAACGGAGGCGAGCATGGGCGCTGATCAGCCTCCGGTGGCGTCGCGAAGTAAGTGGGCGATCGCGGACATCGACCCTCAGCCCCCGAAGACCTTGGTGATGACCTGCACCGCGGGATCAGTCACCGAATACATGAGCCGCGGCCAAACACCGAACACGACGATGCCGGCGAGGAACGGCGCCCACGCCAGCCATTCGCTCGGAAGCACGTCGTGGAAGTGGTGATCCTTCCACTCGTCCTTCTGAGTCCCGAACGCGGTGCGCTGATAGAGCCACAGCAGGTAGCCGGCGGCGAACACCGTGCCGACCGCAGCTACAACCATGAGGCCACGGAAGAGCGCGACGTTCAGGCCTTCAGCGGGATTGTACGCCGACAGGATCGCCGGGAACTCGCCCCAGAAACCGGCAAGACCGGGAAGTCCGAGCGACGCCATCGTCGCGAAACCGAACACCCAGCCAAGCCTCGGCATGGTCTCGAGCAATCCGCCGAGGCGGGCGATCTCCAAGGTGTGGAAGCGCTCTTTGACGGATCCGGCGACGAAGAACAACATGCCGGTGATGAGGCCGTGGGCGACCATACCGAAGAGCGCGGCGTTGATCCCATAGCTCGTCAGGGTTGAAATGCCGAGCATCACGTAGCCCATGTGGGCGACCGAGGAGAAGGCGATGAGCCGCTTCATGTCGGTCTGCGCGAGACAGCCGAGGGCACCGTAGATGATGCCGATCGCCGCGAGCACACCGATGAACGGGGCCCAGTCCTTCGCCGCATCGGGAAGGATCGGGATGGCGATCTTGATGAACCCGAACGTGCCGAGCTTCAGGAGGACGGCGGCAAGGATCACCGAGCCGACGGTGGGGGCTTCGGTGTGGGCGTCGGGCAGCCAGGTGTGGAACGGAAACATCGGCACCTTCACGGCGAAGCCGAGGAAGATGCCACCGAAGATCAGCGACTGCGTGCCCGACGAGATGCCGGCGGTCTGCACGTTGGCGATCAGTTGGTCGATGTCGAACGTGCGACCGGCCTTGAAGTACAGCGCCAGGAAGCCAAGGAGCATGAACGCCGAACCGAACATCGTGTAGAGGAAGAACTTGATCGAAGCGTATTGGCGATTCGGTCCACCCCAGACCCCGATGAGGAAGTACATCGGGAGCAGCGTGAGTTCGAAGAACACGAAGAACAGGATCAGATCCTGGGCGACGAACACGCCGTTCATGCCGGTCTCGAGGATCAGCATCAGGGTGAGCACGGCCTTGGGATTATGGGGCTCCGGCCAGTGGTTCCACGAGTAGATGATGCAGAGCACGATCACGACGTTCGACAGAAGCAGCATCGGCAGGCCAAGACCGTTGAGGCTCACGTGGTAGTTCGAGTTGATCGTGTCGATCCACGAACGGTTCACGATGAACTGCGCCTGACCGGCCCGATCGAAGTTGAAGTACGAGATCGTGACGATGCTCACGACCAACGTGGCGACCGCGCCAATCAGCCCGACGATCTTGACGTTCTCCTCGTCCTTGTTCGGCGTCACCATCACGACCAACGCCGTCAGCGCCGGCAGGAAGATGATGAGGGTGAGCCCCCAACCGTTCAGAAAGTCCAACATGGTTCTCCTAGAGGAACAG
>JANPDB010000072.1:0-2033 GCA_031431255.1 Acidimicrobiia bacterium
GTCAGGGCGATGCACGTCCGACGGACACCTGTGGCCAGTTCGGGGAGCCAGCGCAGCTTCTGCTCCTCGGTGCCGTGGTTGACGATCATCTTGCAGGCGAGTGAGTGGCTTCCGAGGATGCCAGCAATTCCCATCCACCCCTTGGAGATCTCCTCGAACACGATAGCCATCGTCACGAGGTCGGCGTCCATGCCGCCATACGCACCCGGGATCGTGATGCCGAAGAGCCCGAGTTGCTTCATCTTCTCAACGATCTCGGTCGGATAGCGACCTTCGTGCTCCCAGTCTCGAGCAACCGGACGGATCTCGCGGTCGACGAAGTCACGCATCGTCTTCTGGAACATCTGGTGTTCGTCTGACAGTTCGAAATCCATGGCAAGTCTCTTTCCGATGCGGTTCCGACCAAAGGAACGTTGTTCTGCGTCGCGAGGGAGTCTACGAACCAACCGCGTCTACGAAACCGTTGGATGGCAGGGAACCCGCAAGACTGCTGATATGGACTCCGCCCGCCAGATTCAAGACGAGCTCCGCTCCCCGGCTCGTGCCCTCCGTGAGGACATTCCCGACGTGATGAAGGGCTTCGCTGAACTTCATGCCGCCGCCATGAAAGACGGGGCTCTTTCGGCGAAGACGAAGGAACTGATCTCGCTGGCCATCGCCATCTCCAAACAGTGCGACGGCTGCATCGCCGCACACGCTCGGGGAGCGGCGCGAACCGGCGCAACCGAGGCCGAGGTGGCCGAGACGATCGGCGTCGCGATCGTGATGAACGGAGGACCTGGAACTGTGTACGGGCCGCGAGCCTTGTCGGCGTTCCGCGAATACGCCGAGCCTTCGGCCTAGGGCGTCTTCTGGGTCAGCTCACGTCGCTGGGTCGGGAAACTGGCCGAATATGCGCGTGAGCCGACCCAGACCGCGTGAGCCGACCCAGAACGCTGCGGCGCGGACGTGGTGCCCCGGGCTCGTGGGACCTTCCCGTCGCGAGCGTCTACCGTGCAAGAGTGCGTTTTCGGGTGGTTGCGTCTGACATCGACGGAACGCTCATACGATCCGACGGTTCGCTGGCGCCACGCACCAAGGCGGTGCTCGACCGCGTCGTCGCAGGTGGTTCGACCTTCGTGCTGGCCACCGGCCGCCCGCCGCGCTGGGTTCACCCGATCGCCGAGATGACCGGTCACCAGGGGCTGGCCGTGTGCTCGAACGGGGCCATGGTCATCGATCTCACCGATGAGCGGGTCGTTGATCAGCGGCTCCACCAGCGAACGACCGCCCTCGCTGCTGCCGACGCCATCCGCGCCATCCTGCCCGATGCCTCGTTCGCGGTCGACGGTCCGTCGGGGTTCGGCCACATTCCCGGCTACAAGGCAGTGTTCGCGCATGGACGCGAAGCCCGCGAGGCGCCGCTCGAGAAACTCCTCGACGGGCAGCTCACGAAGATCATGTTCCGGCATCCCGCGATGGACGTCGACCTGCTTGACGCCCTGATCGCGGCGATCGGAGACCTCGCCACCGTGACCTACGGGTCCATGGGCGACGACCTCGGACCCAACTCGCTGATCGAGCTCATGCCGTTCGGTGTCACGAAAGCCGACGCCCTCGAACGCATTGCCCATCATTTCGACGCGTCGCAGCCCGACGTCATCGCGTTCGGTGACAGGCCCAACGACGTCGACATGCTCGCGTGGGCGGGCCACGGCGTTGCCATGGACAACGCGCACCCGGTGACCAAGCAGGCCGCCGACGAGATCACCTTTTCGAACGATGACGACGGAGTGGCTGTGGTTCTGGAACGTGAGCTCGCCGCCGACGAAAGGTGACGTCATGATGACCGACGCGAGCGCGGACCGCGCCGCGAAATCGGTGCTGTCTCCGCAGTACCGTTCCATCACCATCTCGACCCTGACGGCGATCTCGTTGTCGGCCTTCGACGGTTTGGGCGTCACCGCCGTGCAAAGCACGATCGCCGGCGACCTCGGGCGGGTTCGCCTGCTTCCCTGGGTCTTCACGGCCTTCACCCTGACCCTCACGATCGC
>JANPDB010000073.1:0-1631 GCA_031431255.1 Acidimicrobiia bacterium
CACCTCGTCGGATGTCACGACGATCGCCGGTCGAACGAACCCCGCCTCGCCGCGAGCCGGGGTACCGAAGTCAACCTGAACAACGTCACCGGCTCGCATCGGAAACGTCCTCGGCAGAGGCGTTCAGAACCATGAGCTCACTGTCGTCGAGCGGTGCCGAGCCAAGTTGTTGGCCCATGATCCGCCGCCGCTCCTTGCGGATCAGCGCGTCGATCTGAGCATCGAGCGTGCGCCCCTCCCGGTCGGCCAGGATTCGAAGCGCATCGCGAGTCCGCGTCGATACCTTGATGGTCGTTGTTTCCGGCATACCCGTGAGTATACCAATGGGTACGTTGATCGACGAAATCGTCGAGTTTCGGGGCTTGGGTGGACGCCGTGTCGACTCGGGCGACGTCCAGGGACGCTCAGCTTGGTATGAGGTGGTCGGCTCGGGCCTGGGCGATGAGGTCGTGCGCGAGTTGCGCGGCAGCATGAGGACTGAGCGCTCTCCCCGCTTCGAAGGCGGCGGTGAACGCATCGGCACCCATCGCGTCGCGCATGGTCTCGACTGCCGACTGCACGTTCGGGTAGGCGTCGAGGGGCATCTCGCGGGGCGTCACCGCTCCCCCCAGGCGAGCCGCCCCGGCATGGAAGCCGAGACGGGCAAGCAATCGCACCAGTTCAGCGAGACCGGTACCCGTGTAGTGATCGGCTCTGACCTGCCAGACATCCACGGCGCGAGCGAAACCGGTGAGCGCGACATCAAGATCATCGGTCTGGGCCAGGAGGCCAAGCTGGAACCCGCGACAGGTTTCCTCCAGGATCCGGCCGCCCGAGGCGGCGCTGATGTCGATGGCCTGCTGGTAGAGGGCGATCGCCGCCGGGACGTCGTCGATGGCGGCGTACATGGCCTGCACCCAGAATCCGGCCGCCCGAATGGTCGGCATCGGCGACGCCGCCAGGTCGGCGATCGCGGCGCGTCGCTCCTCGTCGGGGAGGGCGGCGGCGAACACGGCGACGAACACATGCAGATAGGCCAGGCAGCCCCGCCCCGGATCGCCGACCGGGTGCTCGGCGCCGGCCCGGAGCATGGCGAGACACTCGTCGATCCTCCCCAGTTGCGCCAACGCAAAACCGGTGTTGATGTACGCACCGCTCGTGAACTCGTAGTGGTCGTCGAGGTGCAGCGCGACCGCTTCGAGCCCATAACGAACGGCGTCGTCATGACGTCCCACCGAGGTCGCGACGTCGCACACCCCGCTCAGCACCAACGGCAGTTCGCGGTGTTGGTCCTGCCGGGCCATCTCCAGCACCTCGTCGGGCCATCCGTAGGTCTCCGCCCGCAGCCCGACGCGGGCGATATGGTGCGCTTTCGCTCCGATGCGCACCGCCCAATCCACCTGGCCGTGGTCCAACGACCACCGAAAGGCCGCCGACAGGTTCGAAATCTCGGTGGCGACCATCCGGTAGGCCAGCGGCTCGTTCTCCGTCGTGACCAACTCGAAC
Organism: Acidimicrobiia bacterium; assembly: GCA_031431255.1. Classification (GTDB taxonomy): domain Bacteria; phylum Actinomycetota; class Acidimicrobiia; order Acidimicrobiales; family JANYDT01; genus JANLQX01. The sequence continues at coordinate 1,486 of JANPDB010000073.1, forward strand.
GCTCGGTCGACCAAGTCGGCGAAGAAGGCGGCGTGCCGGTCACGGGCTGCCTCGCCATCGCCGGCCGTGGCAAGTGCTTCTTCGGCGAACTGACGGATCGTCTCGAGCATCGCGTAGCGCACTTCGGAACCGTCACGATCGATGGC
>JANPDB010000074.1:0-13769 GCA_031431255.1 Acidimicrobiia bacterium
ATCGCCGACCACGTGGTCGACCTCGGCCCCGGAGCAGGGGCGGCCGGCGGCACCATCTGCTTCGAGGGTACGGTCGACGGGCTACGACACAGTGAGACCATCACCGGCCGTCACTTCGACGACCGGGCCGCGGTGAAGAAGACGGTCCGGACGGCCACCGGTGCCATCAAGATCCACGGGGCGAAGACCAACAACCTGCGCAACGTCAATGTGGAGATCCCTCTCGGGGTGCTCACCGTCATCACCGGGGTCGCCGGCTCCGGAAAGAGCTCCCTCGTGCACGGCTCGCTGACTGCGGCGAACGGCACTGGTGTCGTGTCGATCGACCAGGCGGCGATCAAGGGCTCACGACGCAGCAATCCGGCGACGTACACCGGGCTCGTGGAACCGATCCGCAAAGCGTTCGCCAAGACGAACGGAGTGAGGCCGGCACTGTTCAGTGCCAACTCCGAAGGCGCGTGTCCGGCATGCAACGGTGTCGGCGTCATCTACACCGATCTGGCGATGATGGCGGGCGTGGCCACGGTGTGCGACGAGTGCGAGGGGAAACGCTTCGATGCCTCAGTGCTGGAGTACCGATTCGGTGGCCGAAACATTGCCGAGGTGCTCGCCATGCCGGTGACCGAGGCCCGCGAGTTCTTCGGTGCTGGAGATGCCGCCATCCCTGCGGCAATGGCCATCCTCGATCGTCTCGCCGACGTCGGGCTTGGCTACCTCAGCCTCGGCCAACCGCTCACGACGCTGTCCGGCGGCGAACGCCAGCGGCTCAAACTTGCCACTCGCATGTCGGAGAAGGGCGGCGTCTACATTCTCGACGAGCCGACCACCGGTCTTCACCTGGCCGACGTCGAACAACTGCTCGGCCTGCTCGACCACCTCGTCGACTCAGGCACATCGGTGATTGTTGTCGAGCACCACCAGGCGGTCATGGCGCATGCCGACTGGATCATCGACCTCGGCCCCGGCGCCGGCCACGACGGCGGCCGCATCGTCTTCGAGGGGACGCCCGCCGACCTCGTCGCCGATCGGTCCACGCTCACCGGCAAGCACCTCGCCGCCTACGTCCGCACCTGACCGGGCAAACGCGAGCGGGTCACGGAATACGGCGCGGCGGCGGACAACGGCGACCATGCACGAGGGGCCGACAGCGGCGCGGTCCGGCCGGCAAGGGCCCCATTTCGGCCCGGTACAGCGCTGGTAATCTCGCCGGCGGTGGGCGGAGAGCAGTCACGACCACTTGCACTATGGAGGTGCCGATGCCCGGGTTTGCTGAACCGGTCCCAGGACTGAACTACCTGACCGAGGGCGGTCAGGAGACCGAGATCATGTACAAGTACGGGTTCGAGCTCCCGGAATTCGCGATGTTCCCTCTTCTCGACCGACCCGCCGCGGTGATCGAGCTTCGCGGTATGTACACCCGCTACCTCGACACTGCGGCCGAGCACGGATTCGGCGCCCTGATGGGCGGCTTCGACTACCGGGCGAGTCCCGACTGGGCCAGTCTGATCGGCTACTCCGGCGAAGCCCTGGCGGACCTGCAACTACGTGCGATCGAGTTCCTCCGGGAGTTGGGCGAACCGTATCGAACCGACCTGCCCGCACTGATGTACGTGGGCATCGTCGGACCCCGTGGCGACGCGTACAGCCTGAACCAGCAGCTCACCGCGGAGGACGCCGAGGAGTACCACAGCACACAGATCGCGACGCTGGCCCGCGCCGAGGTCGACCTCGTCGAGGCCATGACGTTCAACAGCGTCCACGAAGCGGTCGGCGTTGCCCGCGCTGCCTCCCGCGCAGGACTTGCGGCATCGATCTCGTTCACTCTCGACAGCAACCATCGCCTGCACTCCGGTCCGAGTCTGAAGCAGGCCATCGAGTCGGTCGATGAGCTGGCCGGCGACGACCGGCCGGCCTTCTACGGCATCAATTGCTCGCACCCACTCGAGTTCCTCCCGGCCCTCGAGCCGGGCGAGTGGTTCGAGCGAGTGCGATGCATTCGCCCCAACGCGGCGATGATGGACAAGATCTCGTTGTGCACCCTCGGCCACCTCGAGTCCGGTGACCCGGCCGACCTCGGTCGGCGCATGGGCGAACTGGCAGGTCGATATCCGCATCTGGACATCTGGGGTGGATGCTGCGGCACCTGGGACACCCACCTCGGCGAGATCGCCCGCAACGTCGTCGAGGCGCGAGCACACACCGCTTGAACCGGGCCCGCGCGACGTGCGGCCAGGGTGCTCGGAGCGGTCGGCTCGTGAGCTACCAGAGTCCTTGGACCAGGAGTCGTTCCGCTCCAAGGGTGTCGAGGCGATCAGCCGCACATCCGCGCCGCTGTCGAGCGGGCGATCACGTTCACGACGTCGGATCGGCGGATCATTCGATGGTCACCTGGACTTCGGAGGCCGCAGTCACCACCAACTCGAAGCTCGCATCGAAGTATCCGCGCTTCACCTCGAGACCGTCGACAAGAGGGGACACATTCCGGCGCGCGGCGAGGAAGAAGGGGATCGGCCCGTTGCGCACCTCGACTGACCCTTCGACTGGAGTGTCGATCCGCAGGACGAACGTTGCTTTTCGCCCGCGTGCCGCAACGTTGCGAATCAGCGTGTTGCGAACTCCGGGCAGACACTGGTGGCGGCGCATCACCAGAGCTTAGGACGGGTGGTTGGTCGACCAGGGTTGGACCCGCGGCAACACACCGACGATGCTTACCCAACAACTTCCGGAGGCGAGACACCCATGGCCATGAACTGCAAGCCGATCAGCACCATCGACGAGCGAATCAACGATATTCGTATGCGTACAGCGGAAATCGTGAACACCGACATCCTGTCGAACGAATCGAGGTTGTGGGCCGCCAGACGTGAGGGCGAGTCGTTTCATGATCGAGCAGCCGTCCTGGAGCTCCGCGCCGCAATCAAGGAAAAGGTGAAGAAGGCCGGGCTATGGGCCCCGCACCTCCCCACGGAGTATGGCGGCATGGGTCTCGACTTCCTTGCCCACGCCTACATGAACGAAGTGCTCGCCTACGCCATCGGTGCCGCGTCACTCTTCGGTGTCGTTGCTCCCAACTCGGGCAACCAGTCGATTCTCGTGAAGTACGGAACCCCGGAGCAGAAGGAGAAGTGGCTCATGCCGCTCATCGAGGGGACAATGGAGTCGGGCTTCTCGATGACCGAGCCGCACAACCCCGGCTCCGATCCGCGATCCCTCGACACGTCAGCGTTTCGCGACGGCGATCATTGGGTCATCAACGGTCACAAGTGGTTCACGTCGAACGGGATCGCGGCCGACTTCTTCATTGTGATGTGCCGGGTGACGGAAACCGCAGCGCCGTCGAAGTCGGGCCAGATGGTGCAGATCATCGTCCCGGCGAACGCGCAGGGCGTCAACATCGTTCGGGGTGTCGGTGTGTGGGGCCGCTCCGAGAGCGACCACTGCGAGATCAAATACGAGGGGGTTCGCGTGCCGATCGAGAATGCGCTCGGGCGCGTCGGCGAAGGCCACCAGGCGGCGCAGGATCGTCTCGGCGCTGGGCGCATCTTCCACTGCATGAACTCGGTCGGGCAGATGTGGCGGGCGTTCGATCTCATGGTCGAACGGGCCACCAAGCGCGAGGTACACGGCGGCAACCTCGCGGAGAAGCAGTTCGTTCAGGGCTTCATTGCCGACAGCTACATCGACATCCAAACCGCACGCCTCTTCACGATCCACGCCGCCGAGAAGATCGACCAGGGCCTGCAGGCGGCCCGCACCGATATCTCCGCCATCAAGATCTACGTGCCTGCGGCATACACACGTGTGGTCGACCGGGCAATCCAGGTGTGGGGCGCCGCCGGTGTTTCCAACGATCTGCCGCTCGCCGGCATGTACCAGGGTGCGCGCACGCTGCGTATCGCCGATGGACCCGATGAGGTGCACAAGATCCTCATCGCCAAGAACGTGCTCGGACAGTATGCCCATGGCGAAGGCTGGGATTTCGGCAACTGACCGGCAAGGACCGCGAGGTCGCGCTGCGGGCCGAATGCCAGCGCTACGCACCTGGACCACTGAACCGCTCGGAGTGAAGCGCGCAGGGGTGGCGAGGCCGCCGCGTCGAACAGAGTCATCGGCTTCAGTGCTCGCATCGACGGACTCCGACGGAGCTCCGGCGCGGCCGAGAATCGACTCCGGACACCACCACACCTCTCGTCGTCGACGAGCGTTCTCCCGTTCGATCGACAAAACTGTGAGGTGCGTAGGGCGTTCATGACAAATCCCCTTACCGCCAATTGACCCTTCGACAAGCTTCACTTTGGCCAAGGGCTATGAACAGTGGCGGAGAAGACTTCGACCAGCCCGTGGCCGGTCCGAAACCCGAAAGCGCCTGGGCAGACAACCAAATGCACACATATCATTTGGTTCGCGCAAATACTGCTCTGGAAACGCGTCCCTTCGTCGTGATAAGAAAGGGAATCCAAGAGAAGGGGTATGCCATGCGAACTTGGCGAGTTTTGGCTGCTACAGCCGCAGCGACGCTGACCATCGTCGCGCTGTTCCCGTCCAGTGCACCCGCCAGCCACTCGTGGGGCAACTACCACTGGGCTCGGACAGCGAACCCGTTCACGCTGAAGCTCGGCGACAACGTGAGCTCTGCCTGGGACCCCTATCTCACGACCGCCTCGGTCGACTGGAGCAAAACCCCCCCGGGCGGCTGGTCGAAGGTACTGAACACGACGGTGGTGAAAGGAAACGGCGGTTTGAATTGTCGGCCGTCAGCCGGGCGCGTCGAGGTGTGCGCGAAGTCCTACGGCAGCAACGGCTGGCTCGGCTTGGCGCAGATCTGGATCAATGGCAACCACATCACGCAGGGCACCACGAAGATGAACGACACCTACTTCTCGACGAGCGCCTACAACAAGCCGGCGTGGCGGAGTCTCGTGATGTGCCAAGAGGTCGGCCACACCTTCGGCCTCGGCCACCAAGACGAGAACTTCACCAACGCGAACCTGAACTCCTGCATGGACTACACGAACCTTCCCGACTCCAACCAACACCCGAACGCCCACGACTTCGAGCAGCTCTCGAACATTTACAGCCACCTCGACGGCTCGACCACCCTGGCGGCGACGCCGGCGTCGATCGGGCAGGACACGTTCGACACCCCCGAAACCTGGGGACGCAAGACCCACAGCTCGAACGCCGGCAAGCACGAGCAGTTCGAGCGTGACCTCGGCAACGGCAACATCCTGATCACCGAGGTCATCTGGGTCGACGAGACGGTCCTCGGCAGTGACGACAGCAAGAACGACCGGAGCAAGGCGGAGGGCGACCGGGGCAACGGCAACCGCGGCTAACCGATGGCTGACCGGGGCGGGCACGCCCCGATTCTTCATCGAGCAAGCACGCCCCTGGCGCGACTGGGCAACCGAGCGCCGCGAGCGGGCTCACGATGACCTTCGTCGCAGCGTTTGCGCCAGCCACTTCACTGCATGGTGCCCGACACCCGCAGCGCGCCGTCGACACGGTCCGCGAGCAGGGAAACCTCATGATCGGTCCACGTCGTCCCCCCGTCATGCATGGTCGACGACATCGTGACGAGGTCGATGCCCTGCACCGGCATCGATGGGTCCCCGCAAGCCGGCGGCGACGCCGGGAGCAGGGCCGTGCACAATCGGACGTCGACGCCGCGCCCGACGAGGAAGCCGTGCACGGCGAGGGGGTTCTCGGCATCAGTGGCGAGCGCCTCCTGCACGGACAGTCCGCCCGCGCCGACCGGCATCCCACCGCTTACTGGGTCCGCCGTGGTCACGTCGGCTACCGAGGCCGTCGTGTCGACCGATCGAACCGGCCCGGACGCGTTGCCGTTCCCGCAGCCCGCAGCGACAGTGGTGGTCACGAGCAGCAGTGCGGCGAACAAGGACTGCGAACGGCGGATCATGGACCCCATTCTCGTTCCGACGCCGGCTTGGCGCGGAACACACTGCAATCTGCTCCGGCCGAGCGAAGGTGGGACGAGAGTGCGAGACTCGTCAGCAACTGCCACGAAAGGCTGGCGATGTCACCGAACGGTTCGTCTGTCCAAGGTTCGATTCCTGCCGCGCCCACAGGGGTGGTCGAACATCGAGAAGTGCTGCGGTCGGCGATCATCGCAGTCGAGGACGCCATGGCGGTGCCGTCGTTCGGCCGGGGCGGTGCGTGGTGCGAACAGTTGGCGGTCGCGGCGCGTGCGCTGGAGGTCGCCTTCGCCGACCATGTGCACCTCACCGAGGAACCCACCGGCCTCTACGACGACTTGTTGCATCTCGCGCCGCGCCTCGCGCACCGGGTGGCCCGACTCCGCAACGATCACGTGGAGATCATGAGCGGGTTGACCGGGTTCCTCAATGGGCTTGACGCCTCCGCGAGGAACACGGGCTCCGTGGACGAGGACCGCGTCGACGCGTACCGAGCCGAGGGAACCCGGTTACTTGGACTTCTCGTACGCCATCGCCAGCGCGGCATCGACCTGACCTTCGAGGCGTATCGGGCGGAATTCGGCGGAGAGTGAGCCCAGAGGGCCGAAACGCGAGCGGTCGCGTGTCGTCGCTTCGAGGCGGCGCAAGCCGAACGAAACCTTCGCGTGCGGCACGATGCCGGTCGGCCCCAAGAGCTCGCAGTAGGCCTAGCGGCCGAGAAACAACTTCTTCTGTGTACGTAGGGTTCTGCCGCGACGGCATCGAGAAACGGTTCCGTCCTTTCGTCGCCGATCAGCTCGTCGCCGGAACGCGCAATGGGTGGTGAGCTCGAACAGAGTGATCCGCTTCAGGATTTCGCGTCGACGGGTTCCTGCGCTGACGTGACCGCATCGGCCTGATTATCTTCGACGAGCAGTCTGACCTCGCAGACCTGGGCCCGGAGGGGAGAGCTGCCGCTGATCGGGTCACTGGGCGTCTGGCTGAGCACCAGGTTGAGGTTGGCGCTGCCGGGACCGAAGGCGGGATAGCCGGGGAGATCCAGTTCCTCACACGGTTCGAACCAGCCGTGCTGGCCGCACACCACCCCTGGAGCGAGCGTGTCGTTGAAAGCGGCGCGGGCGCGCACGCCACCCTTCGGCGTGGCGATCTCCACCCAGTCACCCTCGGCGATGCCGCGCTCGGCCGCCGTGCGCGGATGCAACTCGACCTCGGGATAGGGAGCGTGCCGGCGCAGGCTGGCCACCTGGCGGTGTTGGGTCTCGCAGAAGTGCAGCGACTTCGCGCAGGTGAGCACGAGCGGGAACCTGTCGGCGAGGTCGCGACGGAACCGGGTGCTCAAGGCAGGCTCGGTGAACGTCGGGACCGCTGGTTGGCCGACATCGAGGAAGCCTTCCACGTACAACTCGATTCGTCCTGAAGGTGTGGCGAACCCGGCCGGTACGCCGCCTTCGCCGACCTCCGCGTACTTCTGATGGCGTGTCTCCAACGGCAGGCGGATCCCCGCGGGGTCGTCGCGCAGCTGCTGGAGCGTCACACCGCTCGGCTCCAGTTGGAAGGACCAGCCGGCGGCGACATCGCCACCGAAGAAGTGCGCACCGAGGCCGAGCCGCGTCGCCAGATCGAAGATGACCTCGATGTCGGAACGGGCCTCGCCCACCGGTGGCACCAGCGGAGCACGCAACTGCACCAACGATTGGGCCTCCTGGGAGACTTCGAATCCAATCTTCAAACCCTCGGCCTCGAAGGCACCGGTCACGGGCAGGAGAATGTCGGCCTGTTCGCCGGTCGGACTCAGGAACAGGTCCAGGTGCACGTGGAAGTCGAGCGTCCGGAGCGCATCGCGTCCGCGGGCGCTGTCACCGTGGGCCATCAGAAGGTTCGATCCGAAACTGACGAGCCCACGCGGGCGGTACGGGTGACCCGTCAGCGCCGCTGTGTAGAAGTCTTCCCCGGTGACGTGACCGAAGCGCGCCGGTCCGAGGGGCCGGCCGCTGAGCCCGATGGCCTTCGCCCGCTGCAGGGCGTCGAGCAGTTCCAGCCCGGCGACCGGGTTCGACGGTACCGGTGTGAACAGCACGTTTCCGCCGGGGGCGTCGAGGCAGCCGGTCAGTGCGTACAGCACGTTGATCGCTCGGATGATCTGGGTCGTGCCGCTGTGCTGCTCAAGGCCGCTCCACGCGTAGAACGCAACGGGGCGGTTCTCCCAGAGGACGTGCGCGGTTCGCGCGATGTCGGCCGCCGTCACGCCGGTGATCTCTTCGGCGACCGTCGGCGAGGTCACACGGCACTCCTCGGCGACGAGGTCGAACGCCGGCCTGCACACAACAGCGCCGCCGCCCGTCGGGACCTCGACCTCTCCGGTCAGGGCGAGGGCATCATGGTCGTCGACATCCGTGCCGCGGGCGGAGGGGTTGATGACGACGGGCAGCCCGGCGACCGCGTTCCATGCGACGAAGTGGCCCTCGTCGCCCGCGGTGTCCAGGTCACTGGCGCGAAGCAATCGCCCCGTGTCGGTGCGGACAAGCAGTGGGCCGTTGGTCCAGCGGCGCACGAACGCCTCGTCGTACCAGCCTCGCTCGATCATCACATTGGTGATCGCCAGTGCAAGGGCCGCGTCGGTGCCGGGTCTCACCCGCAGCCACGGGTCAGCCTTGGTGGCGAGGCCCGCCTGTCGAGGGTCGACGACAACAAGCTTCGCCCCACGACGAAGCGCCGCCCTGGTCGAGGTCGCGTGCGCGAGCCGCGACACCAACGGGTTGTAACCCCAGAACAGGATGCACTCGGCCCGGTCAAGGTCGGGCATGTACTGGCCGGGGACGGACGCTCCGTACGTGTACAGCGATGCCAGGTGCCGCCCCCAGCCGCACAGCTCCATCCCTACGACAAAGTTCGGGCTGCCGAACGCACGTTGGAGACGCTGGATCCAGTCGATGCAGTCGACGATCGCCGACGTCGAGGGCGACACGGAGCTGAACACGACCGATTCGGGGCCGTGATCTCGGGCCAGCGCATGAAGCCGGTCAGCAACCGTGGCGAGCGCCTCATCCCAGCTGATGCGCTGCCAGCCGGGGTCGGCCGCACCCTTCGGGTTGGTGCGCCTCATCGGGTACTGCAGCCGGTCAGGGTGGGCAGTGATATCCGGCGCCGCCTTGCCCTTGACGCACAGAGCGTTTCCGGTGGGGTGCGAAGGATCTCGGCGAAGCTCGAAGGTCCCGTTCGTCACCGTCGCGCGCGCCCCGCACCGCGAAACGCACAACGGACAAAACGTTGCCACCTCATTCACATCCGTTGCTTCGGCCATGGCCTTCCCCTCTCCGGGATCCCGATCGTAGGTGCGCCGGTACCTCGGCGCTCGATCCCCAGGTTGATGCGGAGACGATTCGACGCGAGTTCCACCGGATCGCCATAACGATCCCGCTTCGCCGCAGTTCGAGATGGCTCTTCGCGTCGCCTCAGCGGGAGGCGGTGTTGATGAGAGCGCGGGCGACTCTGGTCTCGAGTTCGGTGGGGTACCGCTGCACACCGGCGGACAGGCCGGCGATTCGGCCCTGGAGGATCGCGTCGAGGCCGAGCAGCATGATCGCCTGGAAAGGATCGAAGAGTTGCGGAGCGCCACGGCCCAAACCGGCGGCCAGGTTCACGAGGCTGCCCCGGTTGAGCAGATGCACGCGTCGGCCGTTCACCTCATAGCGTTCGAGATGTCGACGCAATTCGGTATGGGGGTGCTGATTCAACCAGTCGACGTCGATCTCGCGATGGCTGTGACCGACGTTCATGAGGATCGCGCCGTCCGCGAGGCGCTCGATCTGTGCCGCTCCGACCACGCCATCAAAACCGGTCGCGGTGACAATCACGCTCGCTCTCCGAACGGCGTCATCGAAGTCAGCGACGCGGCAGCCGTGATGCTGCGCCTGGACCAACCGAACCGGGTCGCGATCGACAACCGTGACGTTGGCACCCAGTTCCCGGGCGCGCTGCGCCACCCCTTGACCGACGGGGCCGAACCCGACCACGACGATCTCGCGGCCGTACAGCGACAGGTTGGTGATCGCCGTGAACGCCGGCCACGTCTCGGCGCCGACATGATGCCGGTTGTGAATGAGATCCTTCAACGCGATCCCGTTCCAGTCCAAGACTGGGAAGGGGATATCGACGCCGGCCAAGCGGTGCAACCCGGTCGTGGTGGCCTCGAGGGCACCGGCCGGCCGGTATCCCGCCGCCGCTGATGCCACGATCAACTCACCGCCCATGTCGCACAGCGCGTCGGCTGGTTCACTCACCAGCCACGCCAACGCCTCGCAAAGCTCAACGCCGGACATGCCAGCGCGGCCACGGATCTCGACGCCCATCGAGGCAAGATGCGCCGCGGTGCGGTCGTCGGTGCTATCCGGGTTGCACGGCGCCATTCGCACCCTGGCCCCGGCTTCGACGAGCGGACCGAGGATGCCGATGGTGCCAGGCGTGATGTGCTGATAACTCGACACCGTGCGGCCCGACAGGTCCGAGGCCGCGACCTCTCTGCCGAACGCCGTGGTGATCGGGTTTGTCCACGCGATCCATTCGAGCTCCGCGGTGTCCACGGCTTCAGTACATCACGGCAGCACCGATCGATGTCGACCGGAGATTCACTCGCCTCGACCGGCCCCTCGTTGCGTGCGAGGATTCGCGATTCACTCGTGATCCGCGCGACGTTCGAAAGCAAGGAAGACCCATGAGCTCCGGTGCAGCCGAACTAGCGAAGTCGATCGCCGCGCGAGACCTGTCGAGCCGACAGGTCGTCGAGGGCGCAATCGCCCGGATCGACGCAGTCGACGCCGAAACGCGAGCGGTCGCGTGCCGTCGCTTCGAGGCGGCGCTGGCCGAGGCGGACGAGGCCGACCGGGCGCTTGCGTCGGGACGGTCGTCAGGGGAGCTGCACGGTGTTCCGATCACCGTGAAGGAATGCCTTGCGGTGACGGGACTACCGACGACGTTCGGCAACGAAAACCGCCGGGACGACCGAGCCACGAGCGACGACCCCTACGTCGCCCGGCTGCGCGCCGCTGGTGCAATCGTGGTGGCCACCACGAACGTTGCCCAGTTGTTGGCGTTCGCCGAGACGGACAACCCGGTCTACGGAAGAACATCGAACCCGTGGGACCACGACCGCTCGCCGGGCGGCTCCTCGGGCGGCGAAGGCGTCTTGACGGGCGCCGGCGCGTCACCGCTCGGAGTCGGGACCGACATCGGAGGCAGCGTTCGGATTCCGGCGGCATGGTGCGGCGCCGTCGGATTCAAGCCATCGGCGGGCGTGACCCCCGATGTCGGCACCGGCTCGTTTCCGCTGAACGGCCCTATCGCGAGCCAGGTCGGTGTGCTCGCACCGACCGTCGCCGATGTCGTGCTCGGGATGCGGGTGATCTCGAACGGTGCGGTCGGCCACGAAGCCGATCTCCGAGCCGGGATGACGATCGCCATGTCCGTCGACGACGGCGTGTTCGCGGTGGCGCCGGCCGTGCGTCGGGCGGTGCGTGAGGCGGCTGGCGTACTCGAGGCCGCCGGTTGCCGGATCGTCGAGTGGTCGCTGCCCGGCGAGGAAGCACTCGGACTTCTGTATGGCGCACTCGGCTACCGCATTGCTCCTCATTTCACCGCGCTGCTCAAGGGCAGCAAGACGGACCGCCGCGTGAAGCAGCTCATCTCGCTCAGCCGTCTCCCGCTTCCGGTCAACGCGAGCGCTGCGTGGGTCCTCGATCGACTCGGCCAGCGGAGTCTCGCCGGGGCGGCCCGTCTGTTCCGAGCACCCCGCGATGGGGCCGCGTACGCGAGCCTCGTCGAGCAGGTGAGCCAGTTCCGGGTTGCCACGGCCACCCAACTCGCCAGTCGAGGGATCGACGCGGTGCTTTCACCGACCGCGGCGTTGCCGGCAATCCGACACGGAGCGAGCTACGACCTCGGGCTGATGGGTTCCCACGCCGCCGTGTACAACACCCTCGGCTGGCCGGCCGGCACGGTTCCGTTCACCCGGATCCGTCCCGGCGAGGAATCCGACCGCGACCCCGGACGTGACCGCGTCCTCAAGAAGGCCAAGGAGAGCGAGGTTGGCAGCGCCGGGCTTCCGATCGGCGTGCAGCTGTCGGCGCCGACGGGCTCCGACGACCTCGTGCTCGGCCTCATGCGAACCGTGGAGTCCGGCGCCAAACCCAGCGGCGCAGCCAGTGATCGGGGGACTCGGTGAGTGACGTCCAGACGGTGAGCATGATCGGGCTGGGCGCCATGGGATCGGCACTCGCCAGGGCTATTGCCAAGACCGGCCATGACCTCACGGTGTGGAATCGTTCCGAAGCAAAGTGTCGACCACTCGCCGCCGACGGTGCGTCGGTCGCCTCCTCGGTTGGCGAAGCTGTCTCGAGGTCCGATGTCGTCGTGGTCTGCGTCCGCGGCTACGACGTCGCCACTGCGCTCTTCGACGACCCCGCCATCTCAGAGTCACTGGCGGGGAAGACACTGATCCAGTTGGGACATGGCGTTCCGACGGAGGTTGCCTCTTCCGCGGACTGGTTCACCGCTCGTGGCGCTGCCTATCTCGATGGCGCGATCATGGCGTTCCCAGAGTCTGTTGGAAAGGCTGAGTGCCAGATCCTCATCTCTGGAGACCCGTCTGCATTCGAGCAATGCAAACCCGTGCTTGACGCACTTGGCGGCGACATCAGGTTTCTTGGTGCCGATCCGGCAGCATCCGCGGTGATCGATGTAAGCGCGCTGGCCTTCGTGTACGTCGCGGCCTACGCATTCGTGAACGCGGCGGCGATCTGCGATGCAGCGGGCGCCCCACTCGATGTGCTGGCCGACGTCATCGGGAAGCTCACCCCACAGATGCCACACGTCTTCAAGGAGTACGTCGCCATGATCGCTGCCGGGAGCTACGAGAGCACCAACCTTCGACTTGCCAGCGGCGCAGCGACCGTTGGAGCGATCACCGAGTTCGCGCAGAGAAGCGGAGTCAATACGGATCTGTTCGAGTCGGTCTTGCGTACGCTGAACGCATCGGTAGCGGCCGGCCACGGGCCGAATCTTGCCGCGGTGTTCGAAGCCGTGAAGCGTCAGCAAAGCTGAGCCCGCCGGTCGTCAAGCAACCGCCCGCGGCGCAGCCGCTACTGTGCGGCTGTGCGTCTCACTACCGACGACCGGCTCGACATCGCAGAACTCCCCGCGCGCTATGCCGACGCGCTCGACCGTCTCCAACCACAGCGCCTGGGCGATGTGTTCACCACCGACGCCGTGTGGGAGGTGGTCGGCGGCATGCGCCTCGTCGGTCTCGAGGAGATCATGGCGTTCATGGGGCGCCCCGATGTGCACCCCGGTGCCCACCTGATGACGAACATCTACATCGAGTCGGTCTCCGAGGACCCCCGAGGCGGTGGACCGCTCGTCCACCTGCGCTCGCGAGGGGTGTACCCCGTAGGCGAATCGGATCGGCGCAACCCGACGGGCGTCTTCTACGGGCACTATGACGACGACGTCGTGCGTACCGACTCAGGCTGGCGCATTCGACATCGGCGATACCAACACGGCTCGTAGCCGAACCCCGGGGCACGCCACCGGCGGCGCGACCGCCCTCGTGTCGTCGTTATTCGACTGGGTGAGGCAGTTGGACCTCGTAGGATCCGCTGGGAGGTCCGTGGATACGAGAGGGAGGCCGGCACCGTGAAAACGGAATCGTTGGAGACCGACTATCTCGTTGTGGGCGCGGGCGCGATGGGCATGGCCTTCACGGACGCGTTGATCGATCACGCGGATGTCCACGTCACGCTCGTCGACCGTCGCCAAACGGCCAGCGGGCATTGGCAGGAT
>JANPDB010000075.1:0-5069 GCA_031431255.1 Acidimicrobiia bacterium
TCGGCCCTGTTACGGTTCGGCCGTCACCACGAACAAGGGGAACCACCAGCAATGAGAACAAGACGAACCACCATGGCCATCGCCGTCGTCCTGTCTGCCGGGCTCGCGCTCGCGGCCTGCAGCTCCGACTCGGCCGACACGACCGCCGCACCGGCCGAAACCGAAGCGGCCGTCGCCGAGACGGAGGCTGTGGCCGCCGAGACCGAAGCCGCTGCAGTGGAGACCGAAGCGGCCGCAGCAGCGACCGAGGCCGCCCCCGCCGCCGCAGGCGCCGACCTCACCAAGCTGGCCGCCGATTGCACGACCGAGGGCCAGGTCAACCTGATCGCCCTTCCCGATGAGTGGGCGAACTACAAGGGCATCCTCCAGAGCTTCCGGGACAAGTACCCGGGCGTGAAGAATCCTGTCGCCAACCCCGACGGGTCCTCGAAGGACGAGATGGAGGCTGTGAAGACCCTCGAAGGTCAGGCCGATCAGCCCGACAACGTCGACGTGAGCCCGGCCATCGCCTCGGAGATGACCGCGGCGGGGATGTTCGAGCCCTACACCCCGACCTCGGCCGGCGACGTGCCGGCGGCATTGAAGGACCCCGCCGGCAACTGGGTCGGTTCGTACTACGGGATCATGGCGATCCTCACGAACACCAAGATCGTCCCGAACGCCCCAAAGACGTTCGCCGATCTCACGAAGCCGGAATACAAGGGTCTCGTCGCCCTGAACGGCGATCCACGTGAATCCGGTTCGGCCTTCGCTGGCGTGATGGCGGCCTCGATCGCCAACGGCGGCAGCGCAGACGACATCCTCCCGGGAATCAAGTTCTTCGCCGACCTGAAGAAGAGCGGCAACCTGGGTGGCACGGACGTCACCAAGGCCACGGTGCTCTCCGGCGAGACGCCGATCGCCATCGACTGGAGCTACAACCTTCCCGGCATCCAGGCTGATCTCGTGAAGGCCGGCCTCACGGTCGAGCTCAACTACCCGTCCGACGGCGTCTACGGCGGCTTCTACGCCCAGGGCGTGGTCAAGGGCTCACCGCACCAGGCGTGCGGCAGGCTGTGGATGGAGCACATCCTCTCGGACGAGGGTGCCCTCGGCTACCTCGGCGGCGGCGCCATCCCGGCCCGCTACGAGGCGCTCGTCGCCGCCGGCAAGGTGACCGAAGAGGCGAAGAAGAACCTGCCCCCGGCCGAGCTCATCGCGAAGGTCAACTTCCTGACCCCCGCGCAGATCACCGCCGCCAAGGACGTGCTGGCCAAGGAGTGGGGCCCGCAGGTTGCCGACGCCTGATCTCGCCGTTGCATCGAGGGGTCGCGCCGACGGCGCGGCCCCCGTTGCCCCCCGCCCACAGCGGAACCTCTCGTGGATCGGGCGGGTTCCGCTGTTGGCGTTCCTCACGCTGTTCCTGATCGTCCCGGCGATCAGCGTCTTCCAGCGGGCGCTGACCGACAACAACGGTGATGTCGGCACGAAGGCATTGAAGGACGCGTTCACGGGACAGAACTTCGACGCCTTCAAGTTCTCCGTGCGGCTTTCCGCCCAATCTTCGCTCGTCGGCGTCATCATCGGCACCCTGCTCGCCTATGCCGCCACGATGCTGCGTCGGCCTCGCTGGCTCCGGTCGCTCGTCTCCTCGTTCAGTGGGGTCGCAGCGAATCTCGGCGGCATCCCGCTCGCGTTCGCCTTCATCGCCCTTCTCGGTCGCCAGGGCCTACTCACCAAGATCCTCGAGGGGCTGTTCGGCTACAAGCTCTACGGCGGTTCGTTCACGCTCGACAGCACCTGGGGACTCACCGTCGTCTACTCGTATTTCAACGTGCCGCTCATGGTGCTCATCACCCTTCCCGCCATCGATGGCCTGAAGGTCGCGTGGCGCGAAGCGTGCGCCAACCTCGGCGGGACGAGTTGGACCTACTGGACCCGCGTGGGCCTGCCGGTGCTCGCCCCGTCGCTGCTCGGTGGGTTCCTGCTGCTGTTCGCGAACTCCTTCAGTGCCTACGCCACGGCCGCGGCCATCAGCCAGAAGTCGCTTATCGTTCCGTTGCGGATCGGGTTCTACCTCCGCGGTGACGTGAGTGCCAACGAAGACCAGCTCGGGTTCTCGCTCGCCGCATGGATGATCGTCGTGATGACGGTCTGCATGGGCCTGTACTGGTTCCTTCGTAAGCGCGCTGAGCGGTGGCAGCGATGAGCGGGAACACGAACCTGCGACCGCGTGCAAGGGTCCTCGGTTCCGTTGGGCGCCTCGGCCCCGTCGCAGTCGTGCTTCTCTCGACGCTGTTCTTTGTGCTCCCGCTCGTGGCCATGGCCCGATTCGCGTTCCAGGGTGTGCCGATGATCAGCCTCGGTTGGTCGACGCTGACGAAGAAGTGGTCGTTGGAGGGAGTGACCAAGGCGTTCAAGGACAAGGAGTTCCAGAGCGCGCTCGGGCTGAGCCTGCGGCTCGCCGCTGGCACGGTGGCCACGACGCTGGTGCTCCTCGTGCCCACCACGCTGTGGGTCCACGTCCGCATTCCCAAAGCGCGGGCGTTCGTCGAGTTCCTCACGGTCCTGCCCTACGTGATTCCACCAATTGCGCTGGTGGCCGGCATCTTGCCGCTCAAGCCCCACGCCCGCTGGTTCCTGAACTCGAACTACTCGCTGATCCCCTTCTATACGGTGCTTGCGCTGCCGTTCACGTTCCGCTCGCTCGATGCGGGTGTGAAGGCGATCGATGTGAAGACCCTCGTCGATGCGTCGCGCAGCCTCGGCGCCGGCTGGGGCACCACGCTGCGCCGGGCGATCGTGCCCAACATCCGGGCCGCGATCATCTCCGCATCATTCCTCACCGCGGCGGTCGTGCTCGGGGAGTACACGGTCGCCCGCACGCTGCTGAAGCGCACGCTGCCCGCCTTCATGGCCCAGTACCAGGGACGTGAACCGCAGGGAGGAATGGCGCTCGCGTTGACCGCGCTGGTCGGGACGACTGCGCTCTTCGCCCTGCTCAGCGTTCTCACCAGGCCTCGTCGGCGTCGGGAGTCCGGAGAGCCCGAACCGGTCACACCGCTGGTGATGTCGTGAGCTCGGCCCGCAACGCTTCTCCGCCATTGTTCGCTGTTCGTTTGACCTGGAAAGCATCAACACCATGACCGCTCTCGTCTTCTCCGGCGTCCGCAAGACGTTCGGCCCCACCGTCGCGCTGGAGAGCCTCGACCTAGAGCTCCACAAAGGTGAGCTGATCAGTCTTCTCGGCCCCTCCGGCTGCGGGAAGACCACGGCGCTGCGAGTGGCCGCCGGGTTCGAACGCCCCGACACGGGCTCGGTATCGGTCGCCGGTGACGATCTCACCAACACCCCGGCCCACAAACGCAACATGGGCATGGTGTTCCAGAGCTACAGCCTCTTCCCGAACCTCTCGGTCGGGGAGAACGTCGAGTTCGGCCTGCGCACGCGCAAGATCCCCGGTCCGCAACGCGCCGCGCGGGTCGCCGAGACACTGGAGCTGGTCCAACTCGGCCCGCTGAAGAACCGCTATCCGCACCAACTCTCAGGCGGACAGCAACAACGGGTTGCCCTTGCCCGCGCGCTCGCCGTGCAGCCGTCGGTCCTACTCCTCGACGAGCCGCTCTCGGCACTCGACGCGAAGGTGCGCACGTCGCTTCGCGACGAGATCCGCACTCTCCAGACCGAGCTGGGAATCACCACGCTGTTCGTTACCCATGATCAGGAAGAGGCGTTGGCCATCTCCGATCGCGTTGGCGTGATGTCGAACGGCCGGCTCGAACAGCTCGCCAGTCCGCAGCAGATCTATCGCCAGCCAGCGAACGCGTTCGTCGCGCGATTCGTCGGCAGCACGAACGAGTTCCTTGCCACGATCATCGGCGCGCATACGGTTCGCATCGGTCCGTGCGTTTTCACCGTTCCGTCGGCGAACGGAGCCGTGGGGACCACCGTGCTGGTGCTCATCCGACCCGAGGACCTGACGCTCACGGCATCGACCGACTCCAACACGTTGCGGGGCGTTGTCGCGCAATCGAGCTTTCAGGGAGCGTCCACCCTTCTCACCGTCCGGCTCGACGATCCGCTCACGTCCGTGGTCGTCCGCACGCTCGGGACGACCGAATCCCGTCAGGTCGGTGATGTCGTCTTCCTGCACGTGGACCCGTCTCACGGCGTGTGTGCTGAGCCAGGCGTCACGACATAACGCCCGGCCCGGTGACGTTGCACTGAAGGCAACAACACGCCGAGGAGAGATCTGATGCGCAAGCCCACGAGTCCGTTCGAGACTCTCGCCGTAGGACCGATCGGCGAGGCCTTGGGCGAGCGTCCACCGTTCGGCCCGATCCGGCGTCTCCGTCCGGACGAATTGCGGACGGCTCAAGCGGAGACACTGGCCTCGAAGCGACGCCGCGCGTGGCTCCCGTCGAAGGCGCTTTTTGCTGCCATGGACCTCGCCTATGGGCGTGCTCGGACGCTCGAGAAGTTCCGCGTGCTCGAACTCGTCGCCCGGGTGCCGTACCAGGCCTGGGAGAACGTGGCCTACGTGGCGGTCACCCACACCGCCCGTCGACCGGGCTTTGCCCGGCGAGTGTTCGACACCGTACGCATCAGTCGGTGGGAGCAGGACAACGAACAGTGGCATCTGCTCATCATGGAAGAGCTCACCGAAGGCGGCGCGTCGCAGGGGTTCGTTCGACGCCAGGTCATCCCGCAGATCCTGGCGTTCGTTTACTACTGGATCAGCTGGGTGCTGTTCATCGTGCGACCGCCGTGGTCGTATCGGCTGAACGCCGATTTCGAAGATCACGCCGAACATGAGTATGCGCACCTTGTGGCCGACCACCCCGAATGGGAGACGACGCCGTTCGTGTCGGCCTTTGCCGAGGAGTTCGGCGATTACGAAACGCTCGCCGAACTGTTCCGCCAGATCGGCTACGACGAACGTCTGCACAAGGAGCAGAGCGAGGCGATGATCGACGCCGGGCGCTTCGCGGCGTCGTGAGTGCGGGTTTCTGACCGAAGGGTCAGCGGCCTTTTCGACCGCGAACCGCTTTCGCGGCGGATGCTGCCGCGGTCTTCGCCTTGTCCCGGGC
>JANPDB010000076.1:0-13238 GCA_031431255.1 Acidimicrobiia bacterium
CGAACACCGAGCGCTGACGTCGGCTCGTCCAGGATGAGCACACGCGCCCCGAAGTAGACGGCGCGAGCAATCGCTACCGACTGCCTCTCGCCACCCGACAGCGTGCCGACGGGCTGATCGACGTCCCTCACGTCAATACCCATCTGGGCCATTTCCGCCCGTGCCGTTTCCCTCATGTGCGCAGACTGCATCACACCGAATTTGCGCGGCTCCGCTCCGAGGAAGAAGTTCCGCCACACAGACATGAGCGGTGCCATGGCGAGGTCTTGGTACACGGTGGCGATGCCGCACGCGCGCGCTTCTCGAGGAGATTCGAAGGAGACTGGCTGGCCGTCGATCAAATAGTCACCGGAACTCGCTTTGTGCAGGCCGGAGAGAATCTTGATGAAGGTGGACTTGCCGGCGCCATTGTCGCCAAGAACGCAGGTGACATCACCTGCAGCGACAGTTGTCGAGACGCCCTCCAACGCCGTCACATTGCCGAAGTACTTCGCAATGCTGCGAAGTTCCAAAAGCGAAGCCGCGCTCATCGTGCCTCCTGCGCTTTCTTGCGTGTGTAGGTGTTGACGAGGACGGCCACCAGCAACACAGCGCCAAGGAAGGCATACCGTCCGTCGCCGTTCCACCCTATGACCGTCTGAAATCCGGTCGTGGACATGGCGAGGATGGCAGCGCCGAGGCTGGCAC
This sequence comes from Acidimicrobiia bacterium, assembly GCA_031431255.1. GTDB lineage: Bacteria > Actinomycetota > Acidimicrobiia > Acidimicrobiales > JANYDT01 > JANLQX01. The sequence continues at coordinate 688 of JANPDB010000076.1, forward strand.
CGACAACCGAGCCATAGCCCCCGGTCATGAGGCAGCCACCCACGACGGCGGCGATGATGAACTCGAATTCGAGGCCCGTGCCCTGGTCGGCCTGCACCGTGCCGTAGCGGAGCGCAATGAGCGTGCCGGAGAGCGCACCGCACAACGACACCACCATGAAGAGACCGATCTTGACGCGGTCAGCGGGTACTCCGACGGCACGCGAAGCGTCCTTGTTGCCGCCGACGGCGAAGATCCAGTTTCCCCACTGGGTCCTGGCCAGAACGTATGCGCCCAACGCGGCGACCAAGATCCACCACAGCACCGTTTGGCGAAGCACGTTCTGGGGTACCGGTAGGCCGGCTTCGCGCAGCTTGGCGGCACGAGACGGTGAAGCGTTGCTGTAGAGGAGACGTACTGCTGCTCCCGCGATGATGCTGAGGCCACCCGCGACGAGCAGACGTCGACCGCGACGATCAGCGCCGGGTTCGCCGTATGTGCGCTTTTCCATGAGGAACTCGAGAAGCGTGTTCACCGTAAGGATCGCAGCAATGAGGACCAGCCCGGTCGGGAGCACCGTGCGGAAACGGATCGCGGTGGCGTCGCCACGAGTCACCTGTCCGATGGCCACAAGCCCTGCCGCTGCTGCTAGTCCAAATGCGACCTGCCAACGCTGGTCGTATTTCGCCGCACGGCCGCGGGCGGTCAGCATCATCGCGACTCCGCCTGTTCCCAGGAGGATCATTGCCATGGCCCGAACCGCCTGAACCGTGGCGAGTTGCAGCGCCGACGTCGTCAACGTCATCAGGAGGAGCGCAACGTAGAACGCCATCAGGACGGGGCCGACGACGTTCTTTGTCGCTTTCCCTCCCCGTCTCGATCGAAGGAGGGTCTTCAGGCCGAGCGAAAGTCCCATGAGCGCCGCCGCTCCCACAACGAAAGGACGGATGCCCGGAGCGATCCAGCTGAGGACCGCCCGGCGTTCGTTCCGGTCGAACGGGATGTGGACGGCACAGGCGAGCGCCATGCCGAGAACGCCGACATATGCCCGGAACATGGTGCCCGATTCGAGCCGGTGGCGGACTCGATCGCCCTTGTGGGGTTCCCAACGGACCCGAGCGAGACCGAGGACGGCGCCGAGCGCTCCGAACGCTGTGAGGAGACCGAAGCCGAAGTTGGCAGCCACGCCGTCGCTGCGGAGGAGGCCGACGAAACCACCGAAGCAAACAACTAGTCCTGACGCAAGGATGGCGATGCCGTCGGAGGAGGGCCGGGCGCGGGCCGTGAAGGAGAGTTCGAGGAGCCCATAGGTGATGAGTGCGCCGCCGAGGATGGTTAGAGCGACAAAGAGCGGATCCCGACCGGGGAACTCGGTGAGAATCCATTCGTGGGCGATCCACGTTCCGAAGCCGGCAGCGCCTCGCTGGTCCTTGATCTGGTCGACGTACACCTTTTCTGCCAGGCGTTTGGACAGCACCAACATGAGGCCGCGCATGACGAAGAACGATGCCAGAGTGATGATGAAACTCGGAAGTCCCGTTCTGTTCACCATGTAGCCGTTGAACCAGCCGATGGCGATGGCTGCTGCGAACGCAGCAGCGATGCCGAGTGCGATATGTACGCCAGAGCCGGTGTAAAAGCGGGAGAAGAGTCCGATGATCATGGCGGATGCGCCGGTCATGACGCCCGCCGACAGATCGAACTCGCCACCGATCATCAGAAGAGCCACGGCCGTTGCCATGATGCCGTAAGGCGCCGCCACATCGAGCCAGTTGAGGGTCGTGCCAGCCGTTCCGAAGGTTTCGCCATTGCCCCAGAGGAACAACCACACGACCACGGCCCCGATGAGCGCGCCGATCTCGGGCGATATCAGCCACCGTCGCATGGGCCCTCGATGAATAATGCGCTCATCGGAGCGCTCGGCACGAGGTGCCGAAGACGGATCTGCCGGGGGGAGACGCTCCGGCGCGCTTTGCTCGTCGTTCATGGCCATGTCACCTGGGATTGCTTGCAGTCGCGCGAGGAGACTCCGGTCCGTGTTGGGCGGTGGAGGTTGAAGCTGACGGCCCGGCGGGAATACCCGCCGCCGGGCCGTCGGTTTTGGTGACGATGACGTCACCCGAGTGGTGCCCGATCACCGTTTGGGCGATGAGCCCTCGCCTGATTACCGACTCCCGGCGGCTACCAGCTTTGCCACCGCGTCGGCATTGTCCTGGGTGACGAAGCCCGGGCCGGTGTTGATCGGCAGACCGCCGCCAAGAGTGTTCTTGTTGGTGGCATTCAGGTACAGCGCCAGAACGGAGACGTAGCCCTGGAGGTACTGCTGCTGGTCAATGGTGAACGACACACTTCCGCTGGCGATGTCCTTGAGGATGTCGGTCGAGAGGTCGACACCGCCAACCATGACCTTGCGTCCGAGTTCCTTCGCAGCAGCCGCGGAATCATGCGCAACGACCGGACCGACTCCAAACACCGCGTCGACGTCTTTGCGAGCGTCGAGGGCGGCCTTCACATCGGCTTGCTGCTTACCGGACTTATCTCCCGAGGTTGTGATGATATCGAACTTGCCCTTAAAGGTGCTTTTGGCGCCGGCGCAACGGGCGTCGAGGCCGGAGTTGGTCTGCTCCTGCTTGACGCAAAGCAGGCTCTTCACGCCTGCAGCTTGGAACTTTTCACCTGCGCCGGCCCCAGCCGTGAACTCGTCCTGGCCGATGTGGGTGAATGCGCCGAATTCCTTGTAAAGGTTGGAGCCGGAGTTGGTGGTGACGACGGGGATTCCGGCCTTGACTGCTGCCTGTACGGCCGATTTGACGGCCGCCGGGTCAGCAAGGGAGACCGCGATTCCGGCGACCTTGTCTGAAACGGCCTGGTTGATCGCAGCCGCTTGCTTGGTGCCGTCATTGCTGGAACCGATGTACTTGACGGTAATGTTCAGATCCTTGCCGGCTCTTTCGGCACCCTTTTGGAACACTGACCAGAACACGCCACCGTCGCCGTGGGTGAGGACGGCGATGGTGATCTTTGCCGTCTTCGTCTTCGTCGCAGCATGGCCCGAAAGCGGTACAGACGTAATCAGTGCGGTGGCGACTGCTGCGGCGACACCGATGCGCGTAAGATTTTTCATAGGTGTGGACTTCTCCTTTGGGTGGTCGAGATGCCGGCCGCTGCCACCGGTGTGGCGTCGGTCACGTCGAGACGCTGGCAGGTCGTTTCAGGGTTGTCAATTAGTTCGCCCATGTCTCCTTTGCCCAAAGGCTCATTGGGGCTCGAGTCGCGATGGCAGAAGAGGAATCCGTGCTCGCGATTGAGCGAGGTGACGCGTTGCTCACGCTGCGAAGGATCGTGCGGAACCAACTCCGACGTTCCGTCGAACTCGAACTCGGCCTCCACGCCTACGACGTCGTCGGTTACTCGGGGGAGACAACGATCGTCGACGGCGAAGGAAGTCCCGTGTCCTATCAGCTCGGGTGGCGGCGGAATTCGGCCGCGGTCAATTCGGCGTCCAGTTCATCCGCTGACCACGCTGCGGTGAGGGAGCGTCGAACGATGTCAGCCTGCGACAATGGAGCGAGCCCGCCGACAGCTGGGTCCCGATCAAGATTGGTCGGAAAGGCATAGCCCTCTGCACTTGCCGCGACCACTCGGTCGACCGAGGCGCCATCCCACCCGTTGGCGACGCGCTGTCGAAGCGCAGGATAGATCGCTCGCACGATGCGAGCGCGGTCGACACTTTCCATCGCCCGGCCCATCGCACTGGACACCTGGAGAAGGTTCCCCATTCGCATCACGTCTTTGGTGCGATTGGCTCCAGCCGCGTGAAGGAGCGCAGGGTTGAAGAACAGCGCGTCACCGACGGACAGTGGAAGCTGCACGCAAGCCGATTCGAAGAGGTCGATCACGTCCGGGTGCCGCCACGCGAGGTACCCCGCAGGCAGCTTGTGTGAGTGGGGCAGAAGTTTGGTTGCACCAGATTCGACGGACATATCGCTGTGCGCGATTGCCCCCTGCAGGGTCAGGTACGGAGACACGACGTGCACGTGACGCGGAAAGGCTCTCGCCTGCTCGTCCGACATGAAGCCGAGGTGGTAATCACGGTGACCGGACTGCGCGTCGCCCCCGGGACGCACGAGGTTCACCTGACTGGTCACTTGATAACCCGGACCGAGCCAGGCAAGCGAGGCCAGCTCGATCGCCATGCTCGCGTAATAGTCGACAAACACCTCCGGCGCCGCCACGGCCAGCTTTTCGTGAGAGTTCCAGATTCGATCGTTCGCGCCCACCTTTGCAAAGTGGTCACCGACACCGATACCGGTGGCCCGCTGCGTCGCGATGAGGTCATCGAAGACCCGGGTTGCCGCAGCCACAGTTGCGGCCGGCACTGCGTCGCGGACCACGAACACCCCGGGGCCGTGTCCCAAGACGTGGCACAGCTCGGAAAGGACCGACGACCGATCGACGCGCGCTGCGACCTCGAGGTGGTTCGCCAGGTAAATCACGACTCCACGCTCGACTGCCGAGGCCGTTGGGTAGTCGGTCACTTCACTGCGCCGAACGGTAAGGATCCGAAGCGCTTCGACGTCCACGTCAGCCTCCGTAAACCACATCGGTTCTGCCGGACTGATCTCTGACGTCAACGGTTTACGGACAGTTCGCATACGTATAGCGTCGCACCGGTCGGCACCCTTTCGCTGGGCAGTCGCTTTTCGGAATCGCAGTTCCGAATCGTCTGTCCTCAGCCCGAATCCCGAATCCTGACTGCACGAGAAGTCAAGAAACCTGGCCAACTTACGTGGAGGACCGATCGATGAACGCAGCGACCGCAGAGGATCCCGGGACCGAGTTGGAGCCCTTCGCATCCGACGCTCCACTCAAGGTAATGGCCGAGACGACGCCAACGCGATATTTCAACGACTCGTGCGCAACATCGGAGCTGACCTATGCCATCGACCGCGGCGCGACCGGCGCGACCAGCAACCCGGTGATCTGCCTGGCAGTGCTGCGTAGTGAAGGCGATCGATGGCTACCGAGAGCTGCCGAGATGATCAGTGCGCAGAAGTCCGCCAACGAGCGAAGGATAGCGTGGCAACTGTATTGCGAGATGGGTGCACGCGGAGCAGAACTGCTGATGCCGGTGTTCGAGAAGAACGACCTTACCTGGGGTCGGATCTCGGTGCAGACCGACCCAACCCTGTACAACAACGGTGCCGCAATGCTTTCCCAGGCAGAAGAACTCGCTCGACTCGGGCCCAACCTTCAGGTCAAGATGCCGGCCACTTCGGCCGGAATCTCCGCTCTCGAAGAGGCGACCTTCCGCGGGGTAAACCTGAACGTGACGGTCAGCTTCTGCGTGCCGCAGGTGCTCGCGATTGCCGCGGCCATCGAGCGGGGTCTCCAGCGACGTGACGACGCTGGTCTCGATACAGCTCATATGGCCCCCGTGGCCACACTGATGGTCGGGCGCCTCGATGACTGGATGAAGGTTGTCGTGGAGCGGGACCAGCTGACGGTGGATCCCTCGGCACTCGACTGGGCGGGCATCGCGTGCGCAAAACGAGCGTTGGTCATGTTCCAGGAACGTGGTTACCGGACCAAGCTGCTGGCGGCCGCTTACCGCCACCTCGGCCATTGGACGGAACTGGTGGGCGGGGACGTGGTCCTCACGATGCCTTGGGAGTGGCAGTTGAAGGCAAACAGATCGGGTCACCGTCCCGAACCGCACATCGACCGCGCCGTTGACACGGAAGTCATGGCTGCCCTCTTAACTATCCCGGATTTTCAGCGCGCCTATGAACCCGATGGCATGACGGTGTCGGAATTTGACACGTTCGGCCCGACCGTGCGGACCCTCCGGTCGTTTATCGGCGCCTGGTACGAATTCGTCGGCGACGTCCGAAATGTGATGCTGCCCGACCCCGACCCGCGTCGTCCGTGATCTTCATCGAAAACGACCGCGGCATCATCGCCTCGCGATTGTCAGACGCTCCGTTGTTAAGCACGCTGTTCGAGGGGCGTTCGGTCCGGCGACGTTCGGAACGTCCGGCGACGTCCGGCTTGGAAAACGCATCGTCATCCCGACCGCCGTCCTCGAGGCTGTACTCCGAGGCGAGACGACTGAACCAGTCTGACGCGCGGTCCTCGAAGATCCGAGGACCACTGCCGATCACCCCACCGATTCCAATCGATCTCGTCGCCACGGGGGCGGAGCTGGGTTACCTGCGTGAGCCACGCTGACCCCCTCGTCCCAGGATTCAGGCGTCCAACACGTCCGGCAAGTGGACCTGGTGTGCACTTGGCACCCGATCCGGTTCTTCTCTGGCTTGGAAAACATGCTCTGACCTACGGAAATATTCGTGGGCGATGCAGGACTCGAACCTGCGACCCCCGCCGTGTGAAGGCGGTGCTCTACCAACTGAGCCAATCGCCCGGGTCACCCATCACGATAGCCGCACAAGCGTCACGACCGGTCGAAAACCGATGCCAGACTGAGCCCGTCCGGTGCCTCTCCGCGGGGCACCTCCACCAGAAGGAGCAACACATGGGAATGATGGACGAGATGAAGGACAAGGCGGACGGCCTGGTCGACAAGGCGAAGGAAGCAGCCGGAGGACTCAAGGACAAGATCCCTGGCGGCGACAAGGCCGACGGTCTCATCGAGAAGGCGAAGGGCATGCTCGACAAAGATGGCGACGGCGACATCGATGTCCTCGACAAGGCCAAGGAAGCCGCCGGAGGCCTCGTTGACAAGGCCAAGGGATTGCTCCACAAGAACTGATTCCGCCGCCCGCAAGCGGAAGCGGACTTCGGAGATGTGAGACGGTGGGGTGGCTTCGGTCGCCCCACTGTCGCGTGGCAGCGAAAACCCGTCCGGTCGAGCTAGCGCTTGACCCTACGTGCCGCAATGCGAGAAGCGGCTCTGCGAGCCGAAGTCCGGTTCGCCAACTCTTTCGACGCGGAAACGCTGGGAACGTCTCGAAGGTCCATGAACTGCTCCGTCACGTACATCACGTCGCCGTCGTAGGCAACGCCGATCCCCACCGAGTCGAAGGTCGGATTCACGATGTTGCGATAGTGGGCCGGGCTGGCGACGAAGAGGTCGTGAAGCCCCGCAACGCTGACGTTGCCGCACCCGACGTTCTCACCGAGGCCTTGCCAGTCCGCCGTCACTTTGGAGACGAAGTCCGGGTTGTGGACGACACCGCACCGTTCAGATCCGCCGGCCTTCGCAATCATCTCGTTTGACCACTCCCGCCCGACAGCAACGAGTTCGGGAGCGACCCGCAGCGCCGCCAAACCAAACTTGGCGCGCTCTGCGTTGATGAGATCGACGAATCGGGCTTCGTCGGAGACCTGATCGCTTCCCGGAACGTCGGCGAAAGCCGGTGGCGACCCGACGGCTAGGGAAACGGCAACGGCGAGAACGCCCAGGGAAATACCACGCATGTAGGTTCCTATCGGACGTTCGCCACCGACAGCCCTCATCAAGAATGATGAACCAACCATCACTTCTGAAAAGGGGAGAACCTTGGGGGTCGCAGCCTAGAGGTCGGGAAGAAGTCGGTCGAGGAGTTCCTCGACAGCCCCGACGACCGCAGGTTCGAGATCGGCATATGTCGAAACGGACGACAGCAGTCTACGCCAGACCGCGCCATGGGGGTCATTCCACCCCAGCCGACGGCAGACACCGGTCTTCCAGTCCTCATCCCGGGGAACGTCGGGCCACGCGGCGATACCGATACAGCGTGGACGGATCGCCTGCCAGACATCGACGTAAGGAGTACCGGTGACCAGCACATACTCACCGCGCACCTCGGCGGCCAGACGGGATTCCTTCGAGCCGGGCACGAGGTGATCGACCAGAACGCCCAGCGGCCGACCGGGGCCGGGCCCGAAGTCTCGAACCGCCCTGACCAGGTCGTCGATACCGTCGAGACGCTCGACGACCACACCGGCCTCGCGGAGATCGTCCCCCCAGACCTTCTCGACGAGCTCGGCGTCGTGGATTCCCTCGACCCACAGCCGACCCGCCCGCGCCACCCGGGCCCGGGCCGGAGCGATCCCGGCGAACGAGCCCGACGCCGTCCGCCGCTCGGCCGCTGGCGGCGGCGCCCGGCGCGGCTCGACGAGCGTGACGATGGCACCGTCGACGACAAAGCCCTCGGGGAGCATGCGGAAGTGCCGTTCCCCGCCGGTCGGGGTCGACAGCGTGACCATGTCGACCTTGGCGGAGACGACCACTCCGATGGTCCTCGTTCCCCGGTGCATCACCCGCCGTCCCGGAACCGCCTCGACCACCGGGCGTTGGGCCGCCCGTCGAGGCTGGTCAGGGGTACCTCCCAGGATTCCGGACATCAAACCGCGCGGTTGAGGGCCGCCCCGGAGGCCTCGCCGAGGATGGCGCGCAACTCCTCGCTGAGGGCTCGACGGCGTCGCACGAGGATCCGGATGCTCGGAGAGACGCCGAGCTGACGAAGCGTCTCGACCTCGGTTGCCGCGGCGACCACCGACGAGTAGGCCGAGAGCAGGACAAGACGGGGATCGTGCGGACGGAACACGCCCCGGGTGACGCCGACCCGGAGAAACGTCGTCGCCCGTTCGGAGAGCACCTCGAGCGAGCTGGCCAAACGGTCGACGAACGGCGCGCCGAGCCGGCCGACTTCGCGGACCAGGCTCAAGAGTTCTGGTCGTCGGGCGGCAAGACGGAAGACCGCCCGGACGACGGCGTCGAGTCGTTCCCACTCCCCTTCCGGCCGTGAGAGCCCGGCGTCGACCGCCTCGGCGAGCTCACCGGCCACGGCCAGCAGCACGGCGTCGAGCAGCCCGTCCTTGGAGCCGTAGTGGTGGAGAAGCGTCTGTTTGGTGCACCCGGCGGCGGCGGCCACGGCATCGAGGGACGTCGCCCCGACACCCCTCGACGCAAATGTGGAGAGCGCCGCATCGAGGATGCGCACGGCGGTGGCGTTGCGCGGGAGAGCCCTTGTCCGGGGGAAGTGAGCGGCAGACACTGACCAAATGGTAGAACAACTACCCGTGATTTCGGAATCACTCGACGGAGCCCGCATCGCCATCACCGGCGCGACAGGGTTTTTGGGAACCGCTCTGGTCGAGCGGTTCCTTCGCGGCGTCCCCGGATGCGAGCTCGTGCTCATCGTCCGCGCCGGCAAGCGCACCACGGCGAAGGACCGGGTGAAGCGCGAGATCCTCCGCAACGACTGCTTCGACCGACTTCGGGGCGAGCTCGGCGATCGCTTCGACGCCGAGATGGAGCGGCGGATCCTGGTCATCGATGGGGACGTCTCGCGAGACGGCATGGGCCTCACCGAAGAAGGCCGGGCCATCCTCCATTCGTGCCACACCGTGGTGCACTCGGCCGCCGCCGTGGCGTTCGACTCGCCGCTCGACTCGGCGGTCGAGACCAACCTCCTCGGACCGATGCGCGTCGCCCAGGCGATGCGGGAATCCGGTTGTGGCGGCCACCTGGTGGCGGTGTCGACGTGTTATGTGGCCGGCGCCCGACGGGGCGACGCCCCGGAGAAGCCGCTGCCCGACACGCCCTTCTCCACCGAGGCCGACTGGCGTGCCGAAGTCGCTGCGGCCCGACGCCTCCGCGGCGACTTCGATGCCGAGTCACGTTCCGAGGAGAACCTGAAGCGGTTCCGCCGCCAGGCACGCTCCGAGCTCGGTGCCGCGGGGACTCCCCTGCTCGCGGCGAAGACGGAGAAGCTCCGAGAGGAATGGGTCCGGACCAAGCTCGTCGACGCCGGCATCGCCCGGGCCGCGTCGCTCGGCTGGCCCGACGCCTACGCCTATACGAAAGCGCTCGGCGAGCGGGCTCTGCTCGAGACCCGCGATGGCGTTCCCGTCACGACCGTCCGACCTTCGATCATCGAATCGGCGCTCGCCGAACCGAAGCCCGGATGGATCCGTGGATTCCGGATGGCCGAGCCCGTCATCATCTCCTATGCGCGCGGACTGCTGAAGGAGTTCCCCGGAATTCCCGAGGGCGTCGTCGACGTGATTCCGGTCGATCATGTGGTCGCGGCCATCATCGCCGTCTGCGCCGTCGGGCCGCATCCGAGCGGGCCGACCGTGTACCAGGTGGCTTCGGGGTCACGTCAGCCGTTGCGCTACCGCGAGATGGTCGACACCATTCGCGAATGGTTCACCGAGCATCCCCTCTACGACCGTGAGGGCCAGCCGATCATGGTGCCCGAGTGGTCGTTCCCTGGTCGAGGACGCGTCGAGGCCCAGCTCCGGCGGACGACCGAACTCCTGCGGCGCGGCGAGCGGATCATCTCGGCACTTCCCGTGCGCGGTAACCGAGCGGAGATCGTGGCGAAGCTCGAGGAGACCCGCGCCGATGCCGATCGAGCGCTGTCCTACGTCAAGCTCTACGGCGCCTACACCGAGACCGAAGCGATCTTCCAGGTCGACCGCTTGATTGCGCTCTTCGAGAGCCTCCCGGCGTCGGACCAGGAGAAGTTCTCGTTCGATCCGAAAGTGATCGTGTGGCGTGACTACGTCCGCGAAACCCACCTGCCGTCCGTCGTCCTCCATGCCCGCGTGCGCACCTCGCCCGGAAAAAAGGAGGGCGAATCGCGCCACGACCGGACCAAGCGGGCGATTCTCGCCCCCGAACGCCATCTCGCGGCGTTCGATCTCGAGAACACCCTCATCGCATCGAACGTGGTCGAGTCGTTCTCGTGGCTGGCCACTCGTGATCTCGACGCCGCTGATCGCACGAAGTTCGTGCTGAAGATGCTGCGCGATGCACCGTCGCTGTTGGCCCTCGACCGCAAGGACCGTGGCGACTTCCTCCGCTCGTTCTATCGGCGCTACGACGAGGCGCCGTCGCAGCTGATGTCCGACGACGCCGTCGAATACCTGACCCAACTGGTGGTCACGAAGTCGTTCCCCGCCGGGATCCGACGCGTGCGCGAGCACCGGGCCCTCGGCCACCGCACCGTGCTCATCACCGGCGCACTCGACTTCCTGGTGGAACCGCTCCGTCCGCTCTTCGACGAGATCGTCGCCGCCCGCATGACCACTCGTGCCGACGGGACCTTCACCGGCGAACTCGACATCGGTCCACCCACCGGCGAATCCCGCGCCCTTCTCCTCCAGGCCTACGCCGAGGCCGAGGGCCTCTCGCTCGAGCAATCCGTCGCCTATGCCGACTCCGCGAGCGACCTGCCGATGCTCGAGGCCGTCGGGTATCCCGTCGCCGTGAACCCCGAGTCGAAGCTGGCCACCATTGCCCGCAAGCGCGGCTGGCACGTCGAGAACTGGGAGAAGGCTCCGGGCGGACCACGGCCTCTCCTGCCCATCGGACCGCTCAAGCCCACCCGCATGCTGCCCGGCGCCCGCAGTGGCGGTGGTCCGCGATGAAGGCACTGGTGTTCGAGCGCGACGTGCCCCGTTTCGCCGCGGCGAAGGTGCTCTCCAAGCTGTCGCCCGCACGAGCCCATCGGTCAGGGCCGCTCACGCTCGACGAACATCACGCCGAGCGGGCGCTCCCCGGACCCGAATGGCAGCGCATCCGTCCACGGCTCTCCGGCATCTGCGGTAGTGACCTCGCCACCGTGCAGGGATCGAGTTCGCGCTACTTCGAACCGATCGTGTCGTTCCCGTTCGTCCCCGGCCATGAAGTCGTCGCCGACTCGGTCGACGGTCAACGTGTCGTGCTCGAGCCGGTCCTCGGTTGCGTCGCCCGCAACATCAGCCCCGCGTGCCGCTGGTGCGCCGCCGGCCACCTCGGCCGGTGCGAGCACCTCACGTTCGGCGACCTGCGCCCGGGCCTGCAATCGGGATTCTGTTGCGATACCGGGGGTGGCTGGTCGACCGGCATGGTCGCCCACCGGTCCCAGCTGCACGCCGTTCCCGACGAACTCACCGACGAAGACGCCGTGATGATCGAGCCCATGGCGTGTTGCGTGCACGCCGCGCTCTCGCCGGGACTCCTCGGCGGAGCGACCGGTGGCGCGATCGCTGCCGTCATCGGTGCCGGAACCATAGGCGCGCTGACCATACGGGCCATCACCGCCCTCAACCCGGTGAGCCATCTCATCGTCGCCGCCCGTCACCCTGACCAGGTGGCGCTGGCCAGATCGTTCGGCGCGCATACCATCGTCGACCCTTCAGCGTTGGCCCGCACCGTCCGCCGAATCACGGGGTCGATGGCTATCGGCGACGGCGACATCGAGCGGCTCACCGGTGGCGCCGATGTCGTGTTCGACTGCGTCGGCACTGCGGATTCGATCACGCAAGCCCTGTCGGTGGTCCGACCGGGCGGACGGATCGTCCTCGTCGGCATGCCAGCCACGGTGTCGATCGACCTCACCCCGCTCTGGCATCGCGAAGTCGCGCTCGTCGGCGCGTACGCCTACGGAACCGAGTCGGCCCTCGGCGGGCGGCGCACCTTCGATCTCGCCATGGAACTCGCTCCCGGTCTCGGGCGGCTCGTCTCGGCGACGTATCCGCTCCATGACCACGCACTCGCCTTCGACCATGCGCTCAACGCCGGCCGACGCGGGGCAACCAAGATCTGTTTCGACCTGCGCAAGGAAAAGCAACGA
>JANPDB010000077.1:0-10578 GCA_031431255.1 Acidimicrobiia bacterium
TTCCAGTTGATCGCCACCGCAGACCGGTTCACCTTCGTGTGGCTGGCCGACGACACGTTGAAGACCAGTTCCTCGATTTCCGGGCTGATCGTGTTCATGCTCGGTCTGCCGATGTTCTTGTTCGTCCTTCCCGCCGGGGCCATCGCTGATCGCGGGAATCGGCGACTTCAGTTACTGGTCAGCCAGGGCGCAGGAGCTCTCGTCACCGGGGGCGCGGCAGTACTCACCGCCACCGACCGAATGACGGTGCCGCTCGCCATCGTGACCGCGCTCAGCTTCGGGCTCGTGTTGGCCTTCGCGTTTCCTGTTCGTTCGTCGCTCCTTCCGCTCATCGTGGGCCGCCACCGACTCATGACGGCCATCCCGATCATGACCATCGGCGCCAACATGGCGATGATCGTCGGGCCCGTGCTGGCCGGGTCGGCGATCGATCGGTGGGGTATCACCGGGGCCTTCTCCGTGCAGTGCCTACTCTTCCTGGTGAGCGGCGCGTTCGTCCTGCGGCTCCACGTCCCTGAGACCGGACATGCGGAGAAGCGGTCATTGGCCGTCGAGATGCGCGAGGGGGTGGCGTACATCCGTCATCACGCAATCCTCCGAACCCTGCTCATCCTCATGTCGGTCGGCGGCGGCTGCATGATGGGCCCGGGCTTCCTGCTCATCCCGCAGGTTGCCAAACGCGAGTTCGGCAAGAACGCTGAAGCGGCGTCTGCCCTCTTCGGCATGATGGGCATCGGCATGATGGTCATGTCGTTCTTGATCGTCCGCTTCGGGCGACGCATCACTCGCCGTGGCGTGGCGTTCATGTCCTGCATGATCGTCGGTAGTTCCACCTCGATGGTGATGAGCGTCGCGCCCTCCTACAACGTGCTGCTCGGTTTGATGTTCGTCTGGGGACTGACCGGAGGGGTGTGGGCCAACATGTCCCAGTCGTTGCTCCAGGAGCACAGCCAACCGGCGATGCTTGGCCGGGTCATGTCCTTGTCCGGTCTGATGCACACGGGCGTCGCGCCGCTCGCCGCCCTGCTCGCCGGGACGATTGCCGGCCACCTTGGCCCTCAGCACACGCTCGGCGTGTTCGGGGCTGTCGGACTCGTCGTGATCGTCGCCGTTCTCGTGCTCGGTGACGAACTGCGCCGCGTGAACTAAGAATCACCCGATGAAGGTCACCGTTCTGGGTTCAGGGTCGTGGGGAACGACCGTCGCGTCGATCGCCAGCCGATCGAACGACACCGTGCTGTGGGCGCGAAACGAGGCAACCGCGCAGGAGGTTCGGGAACGTCATACGAATGACCGCTACCTCGCGGGGTTCCGACTTCCGGACCGGCTCGACGCCACGAGTGATCTCCGAGTGGCTGTGGCCAATGCCGATGTACTGGTCGTCGGTGTCCCGTCGATCGGCTTCCGCGACATTCTGACGCAGGTGAAGCCGCACATCCGGCCATGGATACCGGTGGTCTCCCTGTCGAAGGGCTTCGAGCAGGGATCGCTCCTACGGATGACCGAGGTCGTGAAGCAGGTACTCCCGGGGCACCCGGCGGCGGCCCTCACCGGACCGAACCTGGCCAAGGAGATCATGTCGGGCCGGGCCGCCGCGGCGGTCATCGCCACGGAGGACATGGCTGTTGCCACCGCACTCCAGGACGTGTTCCACACCGCCCGATTCAGGGTCTACTCGAACCATGACGTGATCGGCTGCGAAGTGGCCGGCGCGCTGAAGAACGTCATTGCCATTGCCGCCGGCATCGCCGAAGGGCTCGGGGTCGGCGACAACACCAGGGCCGCGGTCATCACCCGGGGCCTCTCGGAGCTGACCCGCCTTGGGGTGGCCATGGGTGGCTTGCCGGCCACGTTCGCCGGGTTGGCGGGCATGGGTGACCTGATGGCGACGTGCATGAGCCCGCAGAGCCGCAATCGTCACGTGGGTGAACAGCTCGGCAAGGGTCGCCAGCTCGCCGACGTGCTCGCGGAGATGACGATGGTCGCCGAAGGTGTGCGTACGGCCGAGACGGTGATGCAGCTCGCCGAGCGGTACGGCGTGAGTATGAACATCTGCGCCAGCATCCACGGTGTGGTGACCGGCTCGATCACCGCTGCGGACTCGTACGCCGGTTTGGTGAAGGCCCGACCGGGTCACGAGTTCGATTCCGAATAGCCACCACAATCGGTGTAGCGCCGATCGTGGCGCGAAGATGGAGTTCGTATGGTCCTCTTGCGCGCAGTACGAGCCTCGAACCCCACTTCGGTGGCCTTGATCGAAGGGGCTCGAAGCGTCACCTTCGGCGAACTCGCCGACCTCGCGCTGCGCACGGCCGGTGGCCTTCGGGCACAGGGCGTCGCTCCCGGGGCTCCCGTGGCCGTGGCCTGTCCGACCGGGATCGACGCTGTGGTCGCCTACCTCGGTGTGCAGGCGGCCGGGGCAGTCGCGGTGATGGTGAACTACCGCAACACCATGCCCGAGTTCGAAGCCCGCTTTGGCGTCGTTGACCCGCGCCTGGTGATCGTGGGAGGGAGCGCCAGAATCGAGCTTCCCGACGGCGTCCGGGTCTTTCGCGGCGCCGGGGATCCCAGCGATGACCTCCCCAAGCTTGACGAAGCGGGCTCTGAAGCGACCGCCAACGCTCTCTCTGACTCGGCGGCGGTGCTGTTCACCAGCGGCGTCTCCGGCGCACCGCGTGCGGTGCACCTGACCCACGAGAACCTTCAGGCGGCTCGGCGTGGTCAGGCCGAGATGGACGGGTCGGCGCTGAACGCCGACACCATCGGACTCGTCGCGCTTCCACTGGCGCACATCTTCGGACTGAACAGCGTGCTTGGCGCCCTCTTGCGTGTCGGCGCGACCGCGGTCCTGATGGACCGTTTCGACGCCGTTGGTGCTGCGGCCCTGGTGGTCGAGCATCGCGTGAACGCGATCTCGGCGGTTCCGCAGATGTGGCATTCGTTCATGTCGGCCGATATCCCGGACGACTCGTTCTCAAAGGTGATTCGCGCCACGGCGAGCGCGGCGCCGCTTCCTGAGTCGACGGTGACGCGCATGGCCGAGCGCTTCGGCGTGAAGCTCGCCGGCGGGTACGGCCTGACTGAGACGTCGGGAACGATTTCGCTCGACGATCCGAGAGCGCCGCGGACGGGCACCGTCGGTCGACCTCTCGGCGACACCGAAGTGCGACTTGTCGACACCGATGGAGAGGCTCCGGAGGAGGGCGACAGCGGCGAGATCTGGCTGCGCGGCACCTCGGTGTGCACCCACTATCGTTCGGCCGAGGGGATCGAAGCGGCGGTCGACGACGACGGCTGGCTCCACACCGGCGACGTCGGCGTGTTCGACTCGGCGGGGCGGCTCAGCATCGTCGATCGCATCAAGGACGTCGTGATCGTCGGCGGTTTCAACGTCTCCCCGTCGGAGGTGGAGACGGTCCTGCTGATGCATCCCGGTGTCGAGAACGCCGGCGTGATCGGTGAGCCGGACGAACACTCGGGGGAAAGGATCGTGGCATTCGTGCGTCCGTCCGCGCACGGCGCGGCCACGGTGCAGGAACTGACCGATCACTGCAGGCGCCGGTTGGCCCGCTACAAGGTGCCGACGAGGTTCGAGGTTCGCGACCACCTGCCCCTCACCGAGTCCGGCAAAGTCGTCCGCCGTCTGCTCCGCTGACGGGCGTGCATTCCGGGTCTCTTGCTCGGCCGGGCCTTCGCGTGCCGAGATCACGCCGCGAGCGTTGCGTCCGCCTTCTTACCCTTCTCGGAGTAGGTGTTGACGTACGTCTGGCCGGAGAGCTCGCGTATCTCGAACATGATCTCATCGGTAAGCGCGCGTAACGCTTGGTTGTCGCTCAGATCGGTGCCGTAGCGCTCCGGGTGGATCGGCTCACCGATGCGAACCTCCCACTTCCGGAACGGTCGGGGAAACTTCGCGTCGGGCGGTTGAATGGCGTCGAGCCCGCGAAGGCCGATCGGCACAACGGGGGCGCCGGTCCGCATAGCCAGACGGGCCACGCCGGTCTTTCCGCGGTGCAGGAATCCATCACGCGTGCGAGTTCCCTCCGGGAAGATGCCGAAGAGACCGCCTTCATCCAACACCTTCGCGGCCGCGTCGAGCGCAGCTGCGGCGGCATCGCCACCGGAACGGTCGACGGGGATCGCTCCGAGGCCACGGAAGAAGATCCGTGTCTTCCAGCTGTCGAGGTACTCGGCTTTGCCGATGTAGGTGATACGCCGCGGGAGGGTCGGAATCATGAAGACCGAGTCGAGCACCGAGATGTGGTTGGCCGCCAGTAGGGCCGGACCCGATGCCGGCACATTCTCCATGCCGACCACAGTCGGCTTCCAGAACGCTCTTACCGCGGGGCGCAGGACTCCCTTCACCAACGGGTAGAGGTCGAGGCCTTCGCGTGCCATTGCGTGACCATACACCCGCTCGTCCGAACGATTTGTTGCGTCACCTGTCCCGTCCCGGTCGGCGTTCGGTCTCCTTGTTCGGGTCGCCTTTGTAGCCGGGCGGGTAGGTGAGGCGGAGATCCTCCTCGGTGGGAGTCCGCCTCTGCCGTGCTTCCTCCGGCAGGAGGTCCACGATCCGGGACATGATCATCTCGGTGTCGGCGTCGGCATCCGCTCCGGACACCGTGAACGCGGTGCCGATGTGCACGGTGATCGTCGGTGGATTCGTGAGGTTGACCTTCGGGAGACGGGAGCTCCGTGGCCACACCTTCTCGGTTCCCCACATTCCGACAGGGATCACCGGGACACCCGACATCGCCGCCAACCGAGCCGCGCCCCAGCGGCCCCGCAGCTTCGGTTCGAAGAACGCCGGTCCGCGAGGGATGGTTCCCTCGGGCATCATGCACACGAGCTCGCCGGCTCGAAGCGCCTTCGCCGCTTCCTCGAGCGGCTGGTCCGAACCGGTGCCCCGGTCGACCCGAATTCCGCCCAATGCCTTCGCGAGCTGTCCGACGATCGGCGCGTCGAAGACCTCTTTCTTACCGAGGAAGCGGGCGGAGCGTCCGGCCTTCGCCGTCAGAAGACTGACCACCGTGGCGTCGAAGTAGCTCCGGTGGTTGGCACACAGAAGTGCGCCGCCGTTTGCCGGGATGTTCTCCAGGCCGACGATCTCGAAGCGGGCGTTCGGCAGAAGCTCGGTCCGGGCGAGTGGCCGAAGCAGCTCCTGCACTTCCCACGGGCCGAGCTTGACGACACCTTCGGGCTTGTCCAGCCAGCGGATCGGCCATCCCTTCAACGTGGCGAGCAGGGCGAGTCGGGCGTCGGGGTTGACGGCGTGGGGGTGGCCGACGGCGTTGAGGAGCGGGCCGTCGAAGTAGCTGTCGGAGTAGGCCGCCGAACGTCGCATCGACACGCCGTGTTCCTGCGCCCACGCGCGAACCGCGGTGAGCTTGCCCCGACCCCAGACGAACTCGCCGTCGAGTTGGCCGGTGTAGGACTCACCATCGTGGTGCCAGCGACTGGCGACAACGTGGTCGATACCGAGGCGACGGGCGAGGGGCCGCACAAAATGCTCAGGTGTGGTCGAAGCGATGACGACGAGGTCGCCCCTCGCCTGGTGCTCCGCGAGTACGGAGCGCGCATACGGTTGGAGGAGGTCGAGCAGTTCAACGGCGATGTCTTCGGCTGCGTCGTCGACGGCATCGACGTTCCAGCCCTTCGATGCCCGAACCGCGAGCCTGGCGAGCTGCATGCTGAGTCGGGTCTCGCCGATGAGCTCGAACGCCTTGAAGATCGGGCCGGCGAGGGGGATGTCGCGATCCGGGCCGAGGCCGCGTTCGCGCAGGTGTCGCTGGATCACCGTTCCCGAACCTCCGGCGAGGAGCGTGCGGTCGAGATCGAAGACAGCGGCAGCTGACTTGCCGGGCTTGGCGTTCGATGTCGTCATGGCCGCAGCGTAGTTCGGCGTGTAGGTTCGACGTCATGGCCGACGGGAGCAAGCGGGAACTGCGCTTCGAGCGGCGGATGTCCGACGCGGAAGCGCTCATGTGGAACGTCGAGAAGGACCCTTGGATGAATCCGAGCGGCGGCGTCGTGACCACCCTCGATCGCCCGCTCGACATCGAAGCGTTCCGGGCGAGGATCAGGCTGTCCGTTGCCGAGATTCCCCGACTCCGCGAGCGGGTGGTGTCGACGACGGGCCGACTGACCAACCCGACGTGGACCCCCGACACCGAGTTCGACTTCGACTGGCACGTCCGCCACGTTTCGCTTCCCAGTCCCGGGACCGATCGGCAGCTCTTCGACCTCACGGCGCTTCTTCTTGCCGACCCCTACGACCGCACCCGGCCACTGTGGCAGTTCTTCGTCATCGATGGGCTGTCGGAAGGCCGTGGCGCCCTGTTCTGGCGGTTCCACCACTCGATCATGGACGGGCGGGCGGCGATCAGGCTCACCGAGAGTTACATGGACTTGTCGCGCACCGCTCCCCTGGCCGAGCCGGTCGATATCGCCGCGCTGATCGCTGAGGCCGCATCCCACGCCGCCCATCACGACACTGATGGCTCGACCCCTTCGGTGGCCGGCGCCGCTGGACAGGTGGTCGACGCCCTGCGGGGACCGATCGGCCTCGCCCGGCGTGTCGCATCGGAGATGTTGCTGATGGGGGCCGATCCGTCTCGGGGTCCGGAGGCCGGCGCGTCGGTAGCCCACACGGTGCAGGCGCTCCGCGACCAGCTCGGCTCGCCCGGCAGCGCAGGGTCGACGATGTGGAAGAACCGGTCGCGTCAACGTCACGTCGAAGCGCTTTCGATGCCTCTCGCCGAGGCGAAGGCGGCGGCGAAAGCGCTGGGCGGTTCGATCAACGATCTCTTTGTGGCGGGTGCCGTGGCGGGTGCCGTGGCCTATCACGACGCACACGGCGAGAGGCCGGAATACCTCAACGTGTCGTTCGTGGTGAGCACCCGCGACGACTCCGCGATCGGCGGGAACTCCTTCACGCCGAGCGTCGTGAAGATCCCGACTGCCGCTGCATCGCCGGCCGAGCAGGTGCAAGCGCTCGGCGCGCTGATGGGAGAACGCCGCGCTGATGTCGGGGGAGGGGGCGGTCTGTTGAGCAACGTCGCAACGATCGCCAAGCTCCTTCCCACGTCGGTGGTTACTGGCTTCGCCCGTCAGCAGGCCGGAGCGGTCGATTTCGCCACCAGCAACATGCGCGGTGCGCCGTTCGATGTCTACATCGCCGGTGCCAGGCTGCTTCGCAACGTGACGCTGGGACCGGTCGCCGGCACGGCGTTCAACCTCACGTGTCTGTCCATGGGGGACCACCTTGACATCGGCATGCATATCGATCCCGTTGCTGTGCTCGAGCCCGCACTCTTACGCGAATGCATGGAACGCGCCTATGCCGGCTTTCTGGCCGTCGGCTCGTCTCCGAGTGGACCCGAGAAGAAGCCCAGAAGCGCAGCGAAGCCGGCCTCAGCAAAGAAGCGGTCCGTGGATTCTGCAAAGAAGTCGACGGCCAAACCGGTAAAGAAGATCAAGACAGGGAGTGCATCATGAGCGTCAGGATCCCGAACTCCATCGACGACGTCACGCCGCAGTGGCTGGCAGACGCCACGGGTTGGTCGATCGATAGGATGGCGGTCGAGCAGATCGGTGTCGGCGTCGGCGTTTCCAGTGCGCTGTACCGCGCGACGCTGACCGGAAAGGGCTGCCCGTCATCGGTGATCGTGAAGCTTCCGGCGCTCGATGAGGCCGCAGTGTTCACCAGCACGATGCTGCGCATGTACATCCGCGAGGTCGAGTTCTTCAAGACGTTCGCCGCCGAGTCGCCGATCCGGGTCCCCGAGCTCTACTTCGGAGCCGTCGACGAAGAGACCAGCAAGTTCATCCTGGTGATGGAGGACTTCAAGCATCTCCGCTCCGTCGATCAGGTGACCGGAATGGAAGTGACCGACGCCGAACGCACCGTCGACGCGCTCGCGCTGTGGCACGCCACGTGGTGGGGCAAGGCCGACGCGCTCGCCGAAGCTGGGATCACGATGAGCCTCTCCGATCCGATCTACCACGCCGTACTGCCGGCCATCTTCGCCGAGGGGTGGGAGAAGCTCACGACCGAAGTCGATCTCCCCGAATCCATCCTCGCCGTCGGTCCCCGCTGGGTCGAAGCGCTGCCCGGGATGCTTACGCGTCTCGCCACCGCCCCGACGGCCATGCTCCACGGCGACTACCGCGCAGACAACATCTTCTTTGCCGACGACGGTTCGCTGGCGCTTCTCGACTTCCAGATCATCGGCACTGGCACTGCGGCCTACGACCTGGCGTACTTCGTGACGCAGAGCCTCGAAGCCGACGTGGCCGCGGACCAGGAGCGCATCCTGTTCGAGCGGTGGGTGGCCGCGCTGCATGCGGCCGGGGTGCCGGCCGATGAGACGGGCCGACTCTGGGAGGACTACCGGTTGGCTGCGCTGTTCTGCCTGGTGTACCCGGTCGTCGCTTCGCGCGGGATGGACCTGTCGGATCCTCGGCAGCGCGCCTTGCTCGAGACGATGTCGGCCCGGCTCGGCCGGGCAATCGATCACCTGGAGCTTGCCAGCCTCATCTGAATCGAACGACCAGAGCGGGTTGCCTCGAGCCGGTGAACGACGAAGCGGGCATGGGCCCGTAGGCTGGTAGGGCGATGTTGGATCTGCTGTCGCATCTGATGATCATCGGGCTGGCGACGGCTGTTGAGCCCGTGCAGGTGCTCACGTTCATCGCCGTCCTGTCGAGCACGCACGGAATCCGGTCCGGCTGGGCGTTCATCGCCGGCTGGCTGACGTCGTTGCTCACCGTTGCATTCCTGACCTGGGTGGCCGCAGCGCGGATCTCGCAGTACGCGTCCGACATGACGCAGCGGCGCGGCGTTCGCAAAGCGACGTTGATCGTCGAAGTCATCGTCGGGCTCTGCCTGCTCGTCTACGCCCTCTACCGCGTTCGGCGTCATCCGGGCCCGGTGCATCCTTCGCGGATCGGTGCGCCGGGAACGACGTTGACCACAACGCACGCCGCGGTGGTGGGTCTGCTGATCCCGCCGTGGCCGCTGGTCATCGCTGGCGCGGTCGATGTGCTGCGTTCCGACGTGGGGGTCACGCAATCAGTCGTCGCCATGGCGGTATTCGTTGCTGCTTCCACGTCGACGATCGCGGCAATGCAGCTGTGGGCCGTCCGGTCACCGAAGTCCTCCATGGACCATCTGGCGCGCGTCCGGGCGTGGATGGAACCCCATTCCGAGCATCTCGTCACGATCATCGCCGTGCTCGTCGGTATCTGGCTGCTGGTGCACGCACTGCGGAGATGGTGAGGAGCGCAAACGCCTTGCGCTGATAAGGCTCCGTCGACGCCGTTGTCGGGACTCGTGCTCACCGAGTCTTAGGTCCTCTCGTGAACGACACGGGGGCCTCCGCCAGGCGGTCGAAGGTGCGTCGTTCGGCACGTATCGGCCACCACAGGTAGAGGAAGATCTCCATCGGTCGCCACATGGCAACCCACGGAGCAACGGTCAGGCCCTGCCTGATGACTCGCAGCACGGCGCCATGGTCCGGTCCGTCCAACAGCTCCGACAGCAGGGTGAAGGTCGCAAGGACCACCAGGCCGATCACCAAGCTGATCCTTCCTTCCCGCCAAAGCCGTGACAAGCGTCGCTCGGCGGCCCAGCGTCGATAGGCGTAGTGGTTGTGGATCCCAGCCGCCACATGCTCCTCGCGCCCTGCGGCGCTGTCGTCGGCCACCACGATCTCGATGGTGAGGGACTTCTCGTCGTGTTGCTCCTCGGCCCAGTTCGTGATCCAGTCGGCGATCTCGACGTCAAGGTCTCGAAGATTCAGGGGCTGCGGATCGATGGGGTTAAACAGATGTTCAACCGTGTCCACCTGCACGAGTATCGGCCCGGTGCTCGGATCGAACGCTCGGTCAGTCCAGTCGCGTGTCTCCATCGCGTCAGTCTCTCGCGATGGTCGGCTCCATCCCGCAGGTGTCGACTACCCAACGCCAGAGCTCCTCGCGATGGGCAGGGGTATCGGATCGTCTGGTGTTCGGCAGCTTGTGGATGGGCCGCGCACGTCGATCGAGCCAGAACCTGCCGTTCGTGGCCACTGCTGCCTCATCCGCAGCAAGCCAAACGAGGGTGTCGGCGCCCTGTTCTGCGGTACGAAGAAGCGGTCCCATCACTTTGGCGAAGGTGGGCAGCGAGGCGTCCACGCCGGGAGTGTCGGCCCATCCCGGGTGCATGGCGTGGAAGTGGATGCCGAAGTGGCCGAAGCGTTCGGCCCACAGCTCGTTGAGGGTGACCTGTGCCCGTTTGGCACGGGCGTATTGCTGGGCGCCGCGGTAGCTCCGTTCGGACATCTGCAGCTTCGACACGGTTAGCTCGGCGGTGTACATCCCGCCCGACGATGTCGTCAACACCCGCGACGGAGCCCCGGAGGCGAGTCGTTCGAGGAGCAGACCGGTGAGGAGGAACGGCCCGACCACCTGGCTGGCAACCGTTGCCTCCGTGCCATCGGGTGCCGCTCGACGTGAACCGCTGAGCGTGCCGGCGTTGTGCACGAGCACGTCGAGGCGATCGTGATCGGCGAGGACGCGCTCGGCAAGTGCACGAAC
>JANPDB010000078.1:0-3014 GCA_031431255.1 Acidimicrobiia bacterium
CGAGGGCGCGCTCGGGATCGAGCACGGGCACAGAGACAGGATCCGCGGACAGAAGACAACTCCTTGCAGGGGGACGACCAGTGTACCGGCGCAGTCCTGTTTGCGACGCGCGACGACGACACGATGACAAGTGTCATCTCCTGCTCAAGTGTGAGCGGCCGTTCGCCGATGCAGACATCAGAACCACTGGAAGGTAGCCAATGCTCGGCGACGCACAGACAGTTTCGGACGAGGACAACCACCGGGTTTCCCGCCCGTCCGACGCGCCAACGGGGTGGCCCCCGACGCCGTCGCCCGACGGCCTCGACCACCCGATCGGGCCCTCTTGGGGCAACGGCTGGGCGACCATGGCCGTCGAGGTGGTCGAACCGAACGTTTGGGACGCTCCCGAGCCCGTTCGGGCCGATTCTTCCGCTTCGGAGCCAGGAGGCTTTGCCGGCTGGAGCGCGCTCTCGTCGACCGACCAATCACCTGTCTCGCATGACCTGACCGCCTGGGACAGCCCGCTCGACGCGGTCGTAGCCGAGGCCGCCGAGGCACCAGGGGATCTGGATCCGACCGCCGAGGTGCCGGTGTGGGGCGCCGAACCGTCGACGACTCCTTTGGCGTCGGCGTGGCCCTCGCTTCCGAACCCTCCGTCGAGCGCTGCATCCGCCTGGGCACCCGGAACGCTGACGTCGCGCCTTGATGACGGAACCGATCCCGACTTCGATCACGCCGACGACGTAACCGTCGCTGCAACCACCAACCTTTCCCAGACCTCGACGTCGTTCGCTCCGACTCCGGAGCAGCCGACGATCGGCAGTTGGTCCACGGGCTCTGTCGCCGCCCCGGCGGAACAGCATTCAGCCGACGATGAGGTGTCGGTCGACGAGGCCGCTGACCTGGCATACACCGGGGTTCCCTTCCACCAGCTCGCTGCGGCGCTCGCCGCTTCCGATCCAGTCCCCGTGGCACAGCCGATCCCGGCGTCCGTTCCCGCGTCCCCGAGCGCCGCCGCGGCCACGGCCGCAGATCCTTCGACGGGAGGACCGAACACGCCCCCGAAACGCCGCGGTCGGCTCGCCGCCCGCTCGCCACAACGACACGTCCCGGCCGTCGAGGTCGAAGCGGACATCGCAGCTCAACTGAGTCCCCCCGCCAAACCGGTCGCGACCGTCTCCGGTGCCGAACTCGCAGAGCCGGTCCGCATGAGCGTGGATTCGTTTGCGGTCCCCACGCCTGCGGAACATCTCGCCGCAGGGTCGGGGACCGATGAACGCCCGGTGTTCGAGTCGTCCGCGGGGGACGCCATCACCGACGAAGCCACGGAGTCGCCACGGAGTCGGAGCTTCTTCGCCAAACGGGATCCGCGGGAAACCGCAGCATCGTCCCGGGAAACGCCGAAGGTCCTGCGGATCGCCGCCGTGGTGTCTCTTCTGATCGGTCTCGGTCTGTTCGGGTACAGCGTGCTGACCAGTCGGTCGTCGGACACCAAGCCGAGCGACGTGACGACAATCCCGGCACCGGTCGGCCCGAGTGCCGATGCGCCGACGACGGCTCCCGTGGCCGTTGCGACGCCGTCGGCCACCCCGATCGGCGAGGCCGAGACGGTCACGGAACTGGCTCCGGACCCGATCTTCGGATCAGCACCGGCGACGCCGTCGGCCGCCACCGCGGCCGAGGATCCGATCTTCGGAGCAGATCGGGCTCTCGCGCCGTCGGGCACTCGGGCCGATCCGGCGGCCGCCCCGGATCCGCTCTTCGGAACACTGCCTGCGGTTCCGTCGCCCGACGGAGAAGCGAAGGGCACGGACGAGCTGACGTTCGAGCAGTCCGGCACCGCCCGGAGCTGAACGGTCGCCCGTCGGCGGCTCCGAGGTCACAATGTGACCGCAATCACCTGTGAATGCCCCTTCAGTTCTGTCGGCTGACTGCCGATGACCTACGTCATGACGGTGCAGCACGAGCTGATTCGACGCCCACGACCCGGCCGGGTGGTCTTCTGGCGACGTCGTGCGCTCGTCCTCATGACCTTGGCGACGATGGCGGGCGCTCCTCTCCTGCTCTCGACCGCGCAAGAGGCAGACGCCGCAACTCCGGTGCCGGAACCGGTCCGAGCCGCGGCGGCCCGCAAGGAGATCGCCCGAGTCGGGGCCGGGCCGACGACCAGCGCCCCGCCGAAGCCGGTCGCGGTTGCCAGAGGGTCGGTGAGTCCCGACACGCTCCTGGCCAATCCCCGCGTGACCTTGGGCGTGAACGCCCGGTCAGATCTCCGCAACGGACTCGTCGATGCCCGCCTGGTTTCGCTGCTCGGACGACTTGCTGAGACGTATCAGATCGAGATCTCGGTCTTCTCGACCGGACACGACCGTTTCGTGAAGGGCACGAGTCGAGTGTCGAACCACGTGTACGGACGCGCCGCCGACATCACGGTGGTCAACGGCGCCGAGGTATCGACCACCAATGAGGCCGCGCGGGCCCTGTCGCTGTTGCTCTTGACCGTCGATCCGGCGATTCGTCCGACCGAGATCGGCGGCCCCTGGGACGTCGACGACACCGACGGAGTGGGATTCACCGACTCGGGCCACCTCTCGCATCTCCACGTCGGCTTCGACACCTAGTGCACTGAGTCGGAAGTTCCTGTTACATCGATCCTTCGGATTGATGCGCCGAAGTACAGCCAATCAACACCATTCGATGTCACAGGAACTTCTGCGAAGATGCACTAGTGGTGTGTGACAAGGAGGCATCGGCATCCGCTTGAGCCGCCGAGGATCCGGCACCGCCGGCCGCATCCAGGGCGCCAGCGCCGAACGACTCAGCCGATGGACCCTTCCATCTGGAGCTCGACGAGGCGGCTCCATTCGACGGCGAACTCCATCGGCAGGGTACGGGTGACCGGCTCCATGAAGCCGTTCACGACCATCGCCGTGGCCTGCTCCTTGGAGAGGCCACGTGATTGGAGATAGAAGAGCTGGTCGTCGCCGACCTTCGAGACGGTTGCCTCGTGGCCGATCTCGGCCTGCATGACG
>JANPDB010000079.1:0-1526 GCA_031431255.1 Acidimicrobiia bacterium
CCGGGCTTCACGAGGAGCGTCAGGAACGTCATGACAGTGCGAGTCGGCATCAACGGATTCGGCCGGATCGGTCGCAACTTCCTTCGGGCGGTGATGGAGCAGCAGGCCAAGACGGGGCGTAAGGACATCGAGTTCGTCGCCGTCAACGACCTCACCACGGTCGAGACACTGGCCCATCTCCTGAAGTACGACTCGGTCATGGGTCGGCTGCCCAACACCGTGAAGGTCTCGAAGCACGGCATCACCGTCGACGGCGACGAGTTCCTGGTGCTTGCCGAACGGGATCCGAAGGCGCTGCCGTGGGGAAACCTGGGTGTCGATATCGTCGTCGAGTCCACGGGTATCTTCACCGACCGCCCGAAAGCGGCGATGCACGTCGAGGGCGGCGCCAAGCGGGTCATCGTGAGCGCGCCGAGCGCCGGCGCCGATGCCACGTTCGTCGTCGGCGTCAACGAGGACACCTATGACCCCAAGGCACACGTGGTCGTGTCGAACGCGTCGTGCACGACGAACTGCTTCGTCCCGATGATCAAGGTGCTCGATGATGCGTTCGGGGTCGAGAAGGGTCTGATGACCACGGTCCACGCCTACACCGGCGACCAGTCCCTCGTCGACGGTCCGCACAAGGATCTCCGCCGCGCCCGTGCTGCAGCGATCAACATCATCCCGTCCTCGACGGGAGCGGCGCGTGCCACGAGCCTGGTGCTCCCCGCGATGAAGGGCCGTCTCGACGGCCAGTCGCTGCGTGTGCCGGTGCCGACCGGTTCGGTCACCGACTTCACCGGCCTGCTCAAGAAGGACGTCACCGTCGAGCAGGTCAACGCGGCGTTCAAGGCCGCTGCCGCGAAGGGCCGACTGAAGGGCATTCTCCAGTACACGACCGACGAGATCGTGAGCTCCGACATCGTCGGCAGCCCTTTCAGCTGCACCTACGACGCTCCGCTGACCCAGACCCTCGGCAATATGGTCAAGGTGTTCGGCTGGTACGACAACGAGTGGGGCTACTCCAACCGTCTTGTCGATCTCGTCCGCATCATGGGCAAGAAGAAGCGCTGATCCCTTGGCTGGCGTCGCGTGGCCCCCCCACGCTTGCAGCAGTCTCCACGTCCTGCGGCTGTGGCGAACGACGAATCGTACGCGCGCCTATCGTCTCTCTCTGAGGTATACCGATGAAGCACGGAGTTCCCGAACTCGAAGACCTTCCCGACGTCGCCGGCAAGCGGGTGTTGGTCCGTTGTGATTTCAACGTGCCGATCACGCGGTCCGCGTCCGGAGCCACGATCGACGACGACCTACGCATTCGCGCGGCTTTGCCGACCCTGAAGTGGCTGCTCGATCGCGGGGCGATCGTCACCGCGTGCTCGCACCTCGGTCGGCCGAAGGGGGCGCCGGACCCGAAGTACTCGATGGACCCGGTACGGGCACGACTGGGCGAGCTCGCTCCCGACGTCGCCCTTCTCGACAACCTGCGTTTCAACGCTGGGGAGGAGGGCAACGACCCGGCGTTCGTGGCCGCGTTGATCGAC